>NZ_JAPPTM010000029.1:0-44991 GCF_027587105.1 Vibrio sp. RW | reverse complement strand
GTCTTCCATGCCGATAACATAAAAGAAGCGGTGTGAAAGGTAATAAATGATGGGGCCAAACTGCGAGGCCAAAATAACCCACCACCCTATAAAAATGTTTCTGATATCCCAATCAAACAAGTAAGTTTTAGTCCAGTTGAACATTACATCCGGTTTTGGAACTGCTTCTTTTAACATGTAAAACCCTTCTAGAGTTGCGCTTCCCATATTCTCAATAGTTAGAAGTATTGTTGGAACAGTAACAAATAGTTGACTATCGAGTAGTGGTTGCATCTCGGATTTTAGATACAGAAAACCATGTGTTGCGGCTATGATGATAAACAAGCTAAGACCAAGACCATAAACACCAGGCATATTGGTGTTAAGGAATCTGAGAGGTAAAAATACAATTCGAAGAAGATTCGTAATGACATAGATAACGACACCAGTCACTACATAGTAGATCAATGCAGGCGTGCGAATTAGGCCAAATACTAGTGCCAATACAAAATTCATAGCCTTCTCCAATATATAACATGTTAGATATAGGCATTGTAGTGCTTATTGCTTTTAAATGAAAGATGTAATTATGGGTAATAACAATATATTGTAAGGAGTGCTCGGTTATCGGTCATAACGGTCCAATCTCGCGCAATAAAATCGTAGCCAAGAAGTTGCACTAAGTATGCAGTACCGTTGGTTTGGACTCGAACGCGATTATAAGCATAATTTGAAACAATACTTCCATTGTCCGCGATGCTCGATTTGCTATCTTCCCAGTTAACAACCAATCGATTAGCAGTTACTCCAAAGCCATCTCCGCAATCTACTCTATTGAGTACCCCTTGACCATATATAGTCGTTGCGCCTTTATGGACATAATTTGGGGTAAGATTTGATAACGATACACCCCCGCGGCTCGTTAAACGTATGTCTTCTGTTCGCGATACACCGCCTGGGTTGAAGAACATACTACTGTCATTGGAGTCGACAATTGAACCTGGAACGAAGATTGACCCATTTTCGAGTGTTGAAATGTTAGTACCTGTACCAACTGCCAAGCCCCCCGCAAAATTGTTGAATTGAGCTGCGTCAAATTGATTGATTGATGTGGTTATACTTGCTGTACCAGCTGTTACGTTTGTGTAGTTAAGGTTGGTACCATCAAGAGTGGTAATGGTACCGTCAGTAGATGTTAGATTGTCGATTGTGCCATCAGTAGCGTTAATTTCGTTTGCGTTTAAAACGTTGAGTTCACTTGTACCGTCTAAGTCTAAAGTGAATACAGGGTCATCACGGTCTACTATTGTTGAAACTTCTAACCGATCCATGTCGTCGAGGTTTTGCCCTCCCCAAGGTATCGCAGTAAGTGGTGAGTTTAAACCACGGATACTGAGGTCTTCTGAAGTTGCCGAGTTCCAAGCTATATCAAAAGTAATGATGCCTGTATCTGTGTCGCAATCGACATTAGCAAGCGAACCATCAAACGCAGTATTTGATAAGCCGCCACCTGCTACAGTTGCAATGCCACATGAGCGGGTAACTCCATTCTCACCATTAAATTCAAACCCTCGTGTACGTGTATCGTTTGATACCTCTACTGCGATATTTAACGTTGTACCATCGTTTGATATTTCACTTCGATACTGCATGTCATCACCAATTACTGGTGCATTTTCGAAATCACAAAAAAGATATTCATCAGGTTGAGGTCCTCCGCAAGCAACGTCCTTTAACCATAGAGTGCCGATATGAACTGCACCGTCTTCAAAAGGTTGCCCTGCGACATTCCATTGAGCAAGTGAGCCAGCTTGTGTACTCGCATTTTTAATGGCGTGGATATACGTAGAAATTCGCTGCCCTTGTAAGTTGTCACGTTGCATATTTAAGTTTTCACTCTGAATCCTTAAAAAAACAGTCATGATTAACGAGAGTGCGAACATGGCCAGTACGATTCCAACCTGCAAAACGAAACCACCCTGCTTTTTGTATCGTGTCTGTAAGGTTGAAATCTTCATACTGGCCTCTTACCTATCGGTGGATAAGCGTTACGGTTACTTCATCAGCCGAAGCACACTGAGTTTTCATCGTGTTGTTACCGTCAATGCGTGTGCCTTCAACTTGGATTTCAATCATTTGTTCGAATAGTGCTCCAACCAAGTTGTTACATTGCGAGGTTTCAACATTTGAAAATGCAAATGTGAAGAATTTTCCTGTACCTGTGGTTGTAATACCCGCTTTATTCGTTGCCGAATCCGCTGAACCACACGTAAGGCCGTCGTCTGCAAAAGGTGTCGTAAATTCATCTTGTGTGCTGCTGCGCCAGCTAGATGGGAAAATGTCTTTATCGTAACAGTCAGTGTTGTTGAAGGTGCTGTAGTCATCAAAAGTCCCGTTGGTTTTGCGAGCTTTCTCTACGGCTTGCAGGATGTCTGTTTTGGCATTATTGACCAATGTTGCTTCGTTAGTATCGCCTTGCGTTGATAACATATAACCAACTGTTACACCTACAGCAGCAAGCACAACTGCATATTCAATAGAGAACAATGCGCCGAAGCGTTTTCGATGTTTTCCGCCTTGCTCTACAGGTTGTTTTTTACTGAAAAAAAGCATATTTAATCCCTTTGTTAGTTGCTCTGGTTTTTTATATACCTATAGCGTATATAAGACAAGTTTTATTTACACAGCCTTAAGGCTCATCATAGACATACTTATTAATGCGACAGTTGATACAAGCCCAAGTGAAGAAAATATAAGTATGCTGTTAGTCATTCTTGTTACGAGCTGCTCCGTTGATTTAAAGACTTCTTCGCTAATGCGCTCTATTTTGGTTGAGAAGGACGACGTTAGAGCGTACGACTCTATTTCAATCCTTGGGCCTTTTTTAAAAAAATCGCATGATAAAGCACGACCTTCTGTGTACCCATTTACCATCCGCATACGAATCTTTTGACACCAAAACTTAACGTATGGACTTTGGTACCGACCAATCATTTCAAGGGCATCTGTACTTGATACACCTACCTTTAAAAGTTCACCGTATGTTTGCAATGCAACTGCAGAATTGACACTGTCAATAATGTTCCATGGAGGCAAATTTGTTGGCCGCTTTCTGATTTGATTGGGGATGCTCCATATGGTCCAAATCATGTATATGAAGAGGACAACGAATAAAAAAGGAGAATATTGATACACATTTCCTGTAAAACTGGACATAGTCATTAACAATCCCGTTTTTTCAACTGAGAGACCTCTAAACAGGTTTTTATAGATCCAAAGGTGAGCACCAGTACACGCACCAATGATCAACATCATTGAAAATATAGGCCCTAAAACCCCTAGTATCGCCACACCCTTCATCTTGTTCTTACGCTCGAGATTACTAACACATAAGTGCAAAATCTGATGTGAGCTCTTTTCTTCTTCGATCGCACTAACTACACCAATTGTCATACTGTCAAAGAACGGAGCCAGCATATAAGACAATCTTGGCTTGTATGTGTACCGTTCGTTCAAGATCTTCAAGAACTTAGTCTCAACACTTCTTGGTTGCTGGTTTTTATATGCGCCTAATAGTGATGACAAAGATTTGGTAACAGCATCCCCATCTTTTAATCGAGTTGCAATTTTGTCCAACATATTCTTCTTGGATTCTGAAGATAACCGAAGGTTTAGTAACTTGAGCATAATTCGTTCATAGACGTCATCGTCAAGGTATATCTTCTTGGCGTCTACTATGTTTTCGTGTAGCTTTTTTCTCAACATGTGGTTATCCTTTCGGGTGATATAGGGAAACGCCCAGTTCAACTCTTAGTCGTTTGCTCTCTACAAGTTCATCTATCTCAGATTCAATAATGACCGGATCCAGTTCACCCCTGCACATTTTGTAAATAGCATGCTCCAGCTTGGTGAAACCACCATTGTTATACCAATAGGCGTGCGCTTCATTGTCCTTTGATTGTACCCATAACTTACGAATAGTAGCGTCGGGTGCTAACGCTTCAGCAACAGGCGTCCTTCCGATTCTTCCGTCAGATGAGTAGTTGCAATGCTCACACCCTCCATTCGTCGCGAATCTTACATCCTTCAAATATTCGAGTAGTTCCAAGTCAGCAAGTGATTCAATAAGTGAATAGACTTCAGGGGAATCGGAAGGGAGCTCATCGTAGGTTTTTGAACAGCAAGGGCACACTTGTCTTAATAAGGATTGCGCGATGATGAGTGTTAAGCTGCTAGGGTTCAAATAAACAGATCTCGGTATTCCCCATGAATCAATACGCCCTGGGACTTCGAAAACCCCACCTGCATGAATGGTCGACAAACATAGGTGTCCAGTCTTTGATGCCTCCATCGAAAAAGTGGCGGAGTTTTTACAGCGAACTTCTCCTGCGCCCATAACGTCTGGGTCTGAACGAAGGTTAGCTTCTAATACCCTCCTGAATTTAGTCTCAATACTGTTTCTTTCATTGTCATGCGCTGTCGTATTGTCTTCAAGGTTGATCTGTGTAATACCCTCAAGGTTCATTTCAACTGGGTTCTCAACAACAATAAACTTTCTGGTGCCTTGATAAAGATCCTTCAAGTAGTCGTAGATCGAATACATAGATTGGCTTTTACCAGACCCTGTGATACCAGCTAATAGAATATTGCCCTGCTTCATTGCAGATTTTTTCTTAATGAGTTTCAATGCAGCTGGGTGATAGCCTGTGTCTTTAATTGGCCTTACTTTGGCACCATTCAAGCCTGCGGAAATACGACAACATAAGTCTCCCCCCTTTTCTATTGTACGAGGTAGAAACTCGACGCGGAATTCGACTCGATTTACATCTTCTATATACACAAACTTCGCTGTTCGTGGTTCATTCCAGTTTAAGTTGTTACCTTCGATGGAACTACCGGCACTTCGGTCACCACCAATAATGTTGTAGGCCACATCAACTGTCTGATATAGAAAGTCATACTGATACTCTGCAAAAACCTGGAGATTCCCATCCACTCGTATTCTGATTAATGAAGCACCCGGAATACACGAAACCTCAAAGTGAATATCACTACAACTTGGATATTGAGTCATAATCTTTTTGCAGATTTCTTTAAAGGCTCTACCTTCATCGTCTTTTGCCAGTGATTCAGTTTCTGTTGTATGGTCGGCAAAAGCATGAATAAGTTCTTCAGTACATTGAACTTTGACCAGATTTAGAGAGGCTCTGTTTGTAAGCCCCATATCTGAAATAAGAGAAGTTTTGATACTAGGAAAGTGTGTACGGAGGTCACTTGTCATTAATACTGTGTACACGGATTTTTCTTGGTCATTGAATGTTAGCTTTGAGCTTGCTATTACGTACTTCTTGCCGTAAAGAGGATTGGTCATTTTGTGTTGAGGTAAAACGTCTCCAATATTCCACTGTAAGTCAGACCGCTTAGTATATGGCTGATCATTTATAAAGAAGGTCGCGTTTTTGGCATCATTTAGATATCGCGCCAAAATATGTTGATTACTAATATGTACCAAGTCTGAGTTACCTGTTGTAACTAGACTTCGCTCACTTCTCTGGACTGGAAACAATGAATTGGTATCAGAACTCATAGAAACTCCTAACGGAACATTAAACCTTCAGAGGGAGAAGAATTTGGCATGAACGTAGCTGGTGAAGTAGAAAAACCGCCTAAAGACACTTCTGATAATTTATTTTCAACAATTTGGTCTCTAAAAGCTTGGGCCTTTTTGAATCGAGAGATCGCCTCTTCTTCACTCATCAGCCTTAAGTTTCTTTGGCCATTCTTTTTTTCCATACCGGTATTTGGGTCGATAGGTACGACTAACGCGCCTTCGAAATTAAGTTTTTTGACAAGCCAGTCACCAAAAATAGCGTTTTCGGTTAATACTTCATTGGCGCCTTGATACCAAAACTCACCTCTAATCAACCCAGCAACTTCGTAGACATCGACCAGGAAGATTTGAGACTCCATCTCTGAAATTAGCTTGTCAATGTCTTGGTCTTTTTGCATCGCTAGCTTGCGCTGAAAAGCTTGCTGCTGGCGCATCTCCACTAGTTTAGGGTCGTCCGCTGGCTTTGTTTGCACCTTAGTTGATAAGCCTTTTTCAATTTGTAGTAAATTGAGGTATTCATTATCCAAAACTTTCATCCGATTACGGTGAGCTTTTTCAGCTTCAGCTAGACTAAGATCTGATAATGATTCATTTTGTGAAATGGATAGTTGGCGTTTGGATTGAATATCGCCGTAAGTTTCTTGTTTTGCATGCGAGAAATTGGACGCAATCAAAGTCGTGGCAACTAACGTTTGTAATAGCTTGATTCGAGTGATCATAAGGTCTTTTCCTCCTCTTCTCGGTTCAAAATTGTTTTATCGTGTATGTAATGAAGCGTCATGGTCATCTCTTCTGTTTCAAGGTTTAAAGAGATCTTTGTGACCATTAAATGAGGGAATTCATCTAGCTGTTTGGCTAGTCTAGGTAAATTTTTAAATGACCAGCCATATCCGCTAGTTGCAAGATTCAGTTCAAGTGTTGTGTAGTCTATTTCAGGTTGTTCAATTGAATATTCATAGATGAGGTTCTTGAATGGAGTTTCACGCTTTTTTCTTATAGACGTGTTGATATTTCCAGTGAACTTCCCACCACTCGTTCTACTCTCATTTTGTACAAAGCTTAAAATATCTAGGTACTTACCTTTTGTGTCTGAAATAAAAGTAATGGCATCTAAAGGTTCAAAATTTTGTTTAGGTAACGGAAGTGGTTTGAGTGAGGTAGTTTCAATCATTTCTCCGTGGAGTAAGTAAAGTACTTCCCCTTCGAATTCAGTTGAGTCTCTAAAGTCAGCTACTGAAGCCCCCCCATTCCTCCAGAACACTTTTATTTGATGAAACATTTCAATGTCTGCAAAGTCTCCAACCGTGGAGAATTCCTTAGTGATGATTGCCTTTAATCTCAGATCTATTTTTTCTGGATACCAACCTTTAACGTTGACAGGGAGAGCTTCAACATATTTAACGAACTGTGAAATTACCTGTTTCGGATTTGAAGCGACTAAACGTTGACTTAGCCATTTTGCTTCTTCCTCACTTGCACTGAGAGCGTCCGATGCGAGCACATTTACATTTGGCTTCGCTCTTGAAGAATTTCCAACGATTCTTGTATTACTTTTCTCTAGCGCTGAAGCTGCTATAGCATCTAAGTCGTACACCAATTCTTCAGTATCACTATTATTTCTGAGGTGGTTAACCCCGATTAAGGCAGCTAGCAATACAGAAGTTACTAGTAACGCCTTCTTTGGGATGCGTGTGAGCGGGTTAGTGTTCAATAATGATTCAACGGTTTTGATCTGAGCGAAACGTGTATCATCTACAGCATCGTTTATCGTCGCGTAATCAACATCTTGGTATAGGCTTAAGTCTTCCTCAAAAACAGCAGATACTCGCTCCGTAATTTCTCGAGGAACGACATAACGTAGTTTCACTTCATCAAGATCAAACATTTGGTAATGTTCATTCATGAGTGAAACTACGGCATCAATGTCATCGAGTATTACGTCATTATTAACACCAACAGGGACATGGTCCTTGATTAACAGGTACCAATAAGTGCCATCTTCTAGCTCTTGTACAAAAAAGGCACTTGGATAGTTTTCACTAATGGCTTTTGAAACTATCGCCGCTGCGGAGTAATATCGTGATGAAAGTTCATCGGCAAAACCGATGCTTAAAACATTATTTCCTTCAACATCCAATCCGTTAACAAGCACGCCATTAGTCTCCTCGTGCTTGTTCTGCAACTTTTTAATATGAGCGTTACGCTCTGACTCAACAATGTTATACCACCGTAAGCCAATGTAATGCTTTGGAAAGCCAAGGCTCTCCAAAGACTTCATGTACTTAGAACTAGTATCCATTGTTACACCTTCTCAATATGAGGCGTAACAACAATCAACATGACTGCTCGTTGACTTTCTTTTGAATCGTTACCCCCAAGCCACCAGAACATGTCACCTAACATTGAATTGTTTTGACTATTATCAACTACTTGCTCGAACCCAGTCATCAGTACTGACTCTCCAACACGAACATGACGAGCGCTAACCATTGCAGAAACAGTTCTATCGGTTAATTGAAGTTTTGTGTCGCCCACTTCCAGAGGGTCTAATGCGTTTAGTGAACTTATGTCTGACACAATTCGGATCCCAATCGTGCCGTCAGAATTAACTTTAGGGCTCGCGAACATCACGATACCGTTTGTAGTGGTATCAGTTGTAGCGGATGTAGTGACAACATCACCAGATACACTTTGATCTATCTTGTCTGCATAACCTTTTTCTCTGACGTATTGGATTGGAACAATGTCGTTGTTCGGTACTGTGGCGTCAATTGTCTTCTTAAGAGATAATGCTTTAGTGCCTTCTAGAGCTCGGAGGGCCATTTCAGTGCCTTTTAAAGAACCCCCACCAATTTTAAAGCCGAAGGAACCCAAATTTGATGTGTCGCCAATTGGGATACCCTCAAAATCAACCTCTACATTGCCACTCTGATACTTGATCGTTTGTTCTATTCCATAGTTCGAAGAGTCAGTTGTTATTAACTCCCACAATTCAATACGAAGACGAATCATTTTCCCTGCTATTGAATTTGACTGTTTTACAAACGCTTCAATGAGGTCAAGTTTTACAGGTGTGTCTGTAACTGCTACTAAACTCAATGCGGGAAGAACTTCTACTTTAGCGCCTTCAGTAGCAACAGCTTTAATGCCAGAGAGCAATTGATCTAGTGGTTTTCCTAAGTCTCTTTCAAAGGTGTAATTATGTGAACTAGCTGTCGAGGAAGAAGTCCCAGCGCCATCCTGACCACCCGACGTGGATGAATTGATACTGGAATTCAGTTTTGTACTAGAGGCATATTGGTCGATACGAAGATAACGTGTATCAGTACGGTAGAACGTTACACGGCCATCATCTGTGTAACGCCACCAAAGATTGGTCTTAGCGGCAATACTGTCAAGAAGTTGCTTAAATGCAACATGCTTTTCATGTCTCAATGACATTGTTATGCCGGTACCGCTAAGCAACCCAGATGAATTTGTATTTGTATAAACGCTCGCTATGTCAAGACTGTCACCTGACGAATCACTAGTCCCTGATGAATCACTACCGCCGTTTGATGTACCTTTGAGGTACTCAATTGCATCCGATGAAAATGAGATATTTACCCCGTAAGGGCTATATATGTTGTTCAAATAGTCGATAACTTCGGATAGAGGCTTAGAGTTGAAGTTTTTGAATCTTGTGGGACTTGAAAATAGTTCAGGTAGATTGGCTTCTTTTTTGAATTTAAATGGCTTCCCAAGGATTACATAACTGTCATCTTCAGAATAGACACTTTGATTGACTCCCTCTTTTAACTGGTTGTCTAGTATCACGTCCATTGCGGCATCAGACTGAGCTTTGACAATTTCATTTTGTGCACCACCCGGCATAGTACAACCAATAAGCGTATTTGTTGCTAGCAACGCTAGAGTCATTCGAAGTAAAAACTTTATTTTGATCATTTCTGGCTCACCTTCTCTGTTGAGCCACCCGGTAGTATACGAGCCGCTCCAATTTCTGGGCTGTAGCTGACCCAAAGGGGTGCTTCAGACTTTAAAGTACCTTGAAGTACTCGATCTAGAACGCCACCCTTACCAGTTAGATCACCAACGAGTACCGAATTAGAAAGCACTGGAAAATCGTCTTCAGCGCTCCAGATAATTTCAATATCTGATTGTTGATTCCACGCTAAAAGATTCTTTCTCAATGAAAGCTTTGAAGATAAAACCCAGAGGTTTGGGTTTCGTGTTTGTAGGTGAGTTAACTGTTCTCGGCTTTTTGATGCAGCGATTACTCGATCTTGTTCGTTTACTGCAAAATAGATCCCTTGGTTAAGCTTTTGAAGCTTCATAATTGCAGTACGCCAATTAACTGCAGGTTCCCAATAAATTTGATGATTGGATACACCAGGACCTAAATTTACACGCCAGCCTTTTGGAGCCAACCCATTGAGAAGCTCATGTGCTGGCAAAGAGTGATTGAAATTTGACGCAGTACTTGTAAACGAGTCATTTAATCCATGGTATGAATCAGACTCCAGTTCACTAAAGACAACACCAGCATAGGTGTATGTAGACAGTAGAACTGTTGAAATAAATAAAAGCGACTTCATAAATAATCCTTTATTAGTTTCAATCAATATACGACATTTGTATTTAATAAACAATAAACCATTTAAACGCGATTTGTTGGTTTCCACATGTACTTGCGATTCAAAGGATGTGTATTTCCGCGGTTAAACTTTGAAAGTACATGAATGCAAAACTCCTTTGGGCTTCGATCCGTTAGAACCAATAAGCTCATACAGAACATATAGACCGCAAGAAATATTAGGTATTCTTTACTGAACAATAAGGGTAAGGCGAGTAAAGGCAGGATTGCAGTTGAGTCCATGATAAAGAACAGAGCGCGTTTCATGGCATCTTGGACCGTACGCCTTTTCAGGGATTGGTTAGTTTCCATTATTATCTTACCTCTAGGAACAATGACTCAGGCCCGATAATCCCGTTCTGGTATAACTTTTCTAGCTGTTGTTTGAACGTTTGACCTCGTTCTTCAAGGTAGTTTCTGATTGCGGAAGACATTTCTTTGTTACTTTTAGCATTTAAGAGCTTTATTCGCAGGTCATCATCTAAATAGACAATTTCTCTTATCGCAATTCTCTCTCCATCAGTCGTCACTACAAGCAGTTGAGCGACCAAAACAGACAATGAGTTAATAAATCCTTCTAGCACTGTTTGCTGGTCTTCTCCTGTGGCCATATTGTAAATCCGCGAGATTGCACTTTCACAGGAATTTGAGTGCAATGTAGCCATCAAAAAGTGACCTGTATTAGCGAAATTTAATGCGTAAATGATCCCGGATTTAACACGGATCTCACCTTGAACCAAAATATTTGGTCTTAGTCGAAGGGCGGCTTTAAGACCGCTTTCGAATGATAAGACATCGGAGTCATTCTCTAATGTGCCCACCTCATGAACAGAAACACTATTCCCTTTTGCTTTGTTTATTTTCTCATAGTTGATCTCAGGGGGGTCTTCGAAGATTACAATGTGTTTACCATTAGATTTGGTTTCGAGTACTGACACGATAATTCCAGCCATGGTCGTTGTTTTACCCGTACCAGTGCCGCCGATAAATAATGCTATCCCTTTTCTACTATTTTGTACGATGCTCACTAGGTCCCGTTCGATGTCAAGCTGCTCGGCATTCTCTGGTACATCAGGGTTAAGTCGACACACCATTTTGAAAGTTTTGCCATACATCATGGACCTCGATGTCAAAGCAGCAACTCTAAAACTTCGGATATTGGTAGGGTCAGAAGGGTTCTTAGCGATATGTGAAAAGTATATTGGCTCCGAGGCAATACAATTTGACACGAGTGCTTCCCTGCTACCAAGTAAGAATATTAGAAATTGTTTACAGGCTTCAGGTTGTAATTTGATCTTGGTGATTTCATGTATAACTCCTTTGACATCGATACGGATTGGGTAATCGAAATCAATCATCAAGTCACTGGCGTTGTGGTGTATTGTGTGCCAAATTACTTTATTAAAGTCATCTTTAGTCAGTTCTTGTGAGATCAAAACTGGCTCAATTTTTTCGGTCATTTATTTCTCCAAGTATGTAATTGCATCTTCAACATCTTGGTTGGTTAACTGCCCTGTCGCTATTAAACTCGACAAAGCCTTCCTAATAGATCCTCTTGGTGTAGTTATAATTGGTGAATAGTAGTCATCACTGTTTCCTAGCCATGAAGCCTTCCCATCGAGGGATACGTACTGTGTTCCGAGACCCATTTGGTCACCTTGTATAGAAACACCAACGTTCTCGATAACCATCATTGGCTTATCAATTTTATTTGACTCCACCAAGTTTACGTATCTAACCATGCCTGATGCTGTTTTAAACCCCCTAATTGCTCTACTGCGCATCTCTACAACTGCTTGCTCTTCGCACATGTCCCAACCTTCAGACAAGGCAATTTCATACTGATCTTGCTCATAAGAATTATTTGGAAGTAATTCAGGGATAGGTTCATTGACAGAAAGTTTATTTTCTTCGTAAAGAAAATCAGTCCAACTTGGCTTCCTAAGTACAGGCTTCGGTTGTGACTTTAAGCGATATACAATGTCATCTGTTCTAATGAGGGATGACTCGTCGTTATGTGAGATACTTGCATGACTTTCAATGATGTCAACTACGCCTGGTACGATGTACTTTGCTTCACCAGAGCTTAGGTCTGCTGCGGCATTTACTATTGATTCAAATGGAAGCAATTCTTGCCACAACTGACTCTTTTCTTCTGCAGCCTCCATTAGGATGTCCATTGTAGTAATGTATGCGTGAACGCAACCAAGCTCTTCGGCTTGTTCTGTTAGCAGATCCATACGGATTGCTTTTTCTTGGTCACCAGCTGAAACACTGACACCTTTAAGTTCCTTTAGTTCATTTAACGTTTTTACATTTGGAACTTCTGCACTGACTAGAGAAGTGAATAAAAATAAAGAAGCAACTATCGACTGTTTTGTGTTCATAGACTTGTCTCTAAATACTTAACGACGATAGTATTGATGCGAGTATCAACCAAGAGATCTATTTGAGCTCCTTTTTCAGCATCAATCATCTTAAGTGCATCATTGATTGGTTGATTGTTTAAGACCAAATTTATCCAAACACCACCTGGAGGTTTTGACCCGTAAACGAAAACACGATCTCTCCCTATCCCGACGAGGTCTGCGATACCTTTTGCGACAGTTTCTATCTCACATTCACAGTTCCAATCTACTCGACGGTCAAAACCGGGGAGTACAACGGTAGACATCATTCGTTCTTGTCTTCGTTGTTCACTTGTTTTATTTGCTTGAGCTTTTGCGCTCCGTGTTTTCGCCAATAGCCGTAATTCGTCCTGCAATTCAATTGCGTATGGTTCTAGCCCTGTGAAAGCACGTTCAACAACGCTAGGCTTTTCCATTTGTGAATAATCTTTAACTTCGTTTGATGCACACCCAGATAAGATCAATGGGAGTAATGCTGCAACTAACGCCACGGATTTATACATGATCACTCCTTTGAATGAGGTCAATGCACACCTTCTTTGCTTCTTTCAAGTAAGAGATATTTTGGGTCGCAATTTCTTGTGAGATGTCAGTGTGTAGATCAGGATGAAAATCTCTGACTTTTTTGTGAAATGCACGCCTAACACATGTTACTGAGGGTTTGTCGTTCCAATTCAAATCGAGAGCTGCTAATGCTCTAAAATGTTCAGGTTCTAAATTGAGCTTTTGTTGAGCGGTTTGTACTTTTACGGTGTCATGAGACGCAGCATGGTATTCTGGATTGTGTCTGAATTCCGCAGTCCCAGAAATACCTGCGCTGGCTATTTTGCTCCTGGCCGCTTCAAATTTTGCGGTTTTCGAAGACAGAGATTTTATGGCAATTGTCAAAACAATAAGTAAGGCAATACCGACAAGAGTCGCATAGACACTTGAACCTAAGAAGTAGTAACTAGCTGCTGTTCCCGATATGACAACGGCAATACCGCCAACGACCTTATCCTGAATATGCTTTATCATCTTAATGTTCATTTGATTAAACTTAGCCTTAATCTATGTCATTTTGGATGTAAAAACAATACCAAAGTTTACCTGGGAATTTAGGGTTTATTGGCATGACGGATGAAACAATAATCAGCGAATATCATCCTATAAATTACATTGTTACTTATATAATGGGGTATTTGTCGCATTTCTGATTTGTACATATAATAATCACGCCTGTATTCAGCGATCGGCGGTGAAAATCAATTTCGCATGCTTTATATTTAATATGAATTTTCACAACATGACTCTAACAACATTTGGTCACTAACAATAAAAATTACAGTATGATGACTTAGAACTAAATAAGGCTTAAAAATGGAATTAGCTAACTATAATCAACTAGCAAGTTCATTATTTGGATCACCTGAACTAGATAATGTAAACATATCGTATCTAGAAAACCGTATGGCGAACATGGAGTTGGTCACGCGACGTGGTTTAAGCGTGAACGCTATTCTTAACAAATCTGCTTTCTCACAAAGAAAGCATCACATCACAGACTCAGAAGCCCGCGTTATTGAGGCAGAACTGAAAGTTCATGAGGGGTGGCTAGATGATAATCACCATATTGAGCCAAGACGAACGTTACGTGATATTCGACAGACAAACCTGTCCAAACTAATTCTCGACCCTAAATACCGCGACAAAGCAAACCAGTTCTTGAAAGATATCCTTTCTACACAACAACCTAGTCAAGCATTGTACTTTCTACTGTACGAAGTTTCTTTTGAAGACCAATCATTCTATTTTCGTGCAATAGAAGAGCAACTTGATTTAACAACTTGTTTTCTTGATAACGAAAACATCTAACGACTCGGTCCGTCGCCACCCTTAGACTTAACTTCAATGTTGCGCCCAGTATCGATTCCAATTTTTGGATTTGGTGCTGGGTTTCTAAATACATTGGACTCTTTTGCTTTCAAAACACTTTCATGTACCAATTTAAAATTAAGTACGCTTAAGTTTCTGTTGTGGACTTTTTCCATTTGGTACACAACATTGTCTAAATCACGGATTGCATTTGGGTCAGCATTAAGATCTTTCAATAAGTTTGGCAGTTTATGGACCGGAAGGTTATCGAAGGTGGGACGAACTTCGTTAGGGATACATGCAGTTCTGATGGATAGAATAATGTTAACTAAGTCCTTATATGCATTAATTCGTGATTGTTCTTTAGCATTTTCTTTGGCAGAAAAGTCAACCAGCGAAGCCCGAATGTGTTCGATATCCATAATTATTTTTCTAAAACTCGTAATTGAATGAAGGCTAAGGGCTGATATGTACTTTGAATAACCGCCCTTTTAAACCATTGATTTACAATTGAATAATCAAAGTCATTCGAGATGAGTTTGGATGCATAAAAGTCACTTGGTTCTACTTTAGCCATTTTACAGACTTCATCATAGTCAAATAATGACAACTGATGTTTTTCGTATGCGCGCTCAACAGCTTTCAGAATTGAGTCTGTTGGTATGTCATCAGAACTTTCAATCGCACTGATAAGTTCACCGTCATATTCTAAAACAAAGTTTAGAAGATACACTGATACAGAACGTGCATATTCAGAAAGAGACGGAAACGATAAAATTGATGCAATGCGAATAGAGTCATTCATATAGGCGTTGTAAATATATTCTTGTTTAATGTAACAATATTAACTTAGTGTAACATATTAAGCATAGTAGAGTTTCGATAGATAAACCCAGTTTATAAATCTGAGGATTTAAATTGCGAGGGCAATAAAAATGGATAAAAGTACTCCATGGGCGCTTAACCTGCAAGATTCTAACCGAATTTTGGAAGATGATTCAGATAACAAGGCTGAATATCTTGAAGTCGATACAAGATTTGAGGAAAACCATGACTCAGAACATTTTGAGAACGATATCTACCTTAGTGATCTCCGCAATACTAACAACACAATTTCCAAGGACGGTGAACTAACCTCACACAATGCACAATCTGAACCACAGATATGCGTGCAAAGTCAAATGAACAGATAATGGTTAAGAGAGTTTTTCACCCTGATTCGCAAGTTAAATTATACAATAAGGGTAATTATAAAGCCGCTCTCATCCGGTTGGGGCATTGCGACCATAACCTAGTTACCGTTGTGATCGATATGTGCTTTCAACACTATGGTAATGCAAGTGATTGGAGAAACAAGGAAAGTGTCGCATTTAGTATTGAAGAGCTCATCATGTTTTATGGAGCATTTAAAGCCAAAAGAAAAGTCAAGATGACGCTAAAGTTTCATGCAATGACCAGTAATCCAGTTTCAATTGAAGTGTCAAATTCCGAACTTAAAATCGAATCAGGCCCACTAATTTTGGTTGGAAACTTAGCTAAGAAGGCGAAATTTATAGCTATGTGCGAAACGGCCCTGAGAATCTACGTTGAGCAAGCATTCCCTGATTGCGACTTCTCAGATTTCTTAGGCTTTATGGCTATGCATTCTGAATAGTAATATTTGAAGCTTCAAGATGCCCAGTTGCCCTTAAATAACGCATCACGGTTGCCATGTTTGTCCAGTCACCAATGGCCATCAACTCGGGCTCATTCATTCGATATAGAACTTTAGCATCTATCACTGCCCCAACTCGGCCTGAGTGGCCAGTCCAAAAGACACCAGTACCACGCAACTTTTTCCTCTCGCTATGGCTTGATGGTAGTTCTGGGTTGAGCGAGATGAATGCCCTCTCAAAAATGCGATCGATAGTTTCACCCGGCATGGGCAGTATGCCCTCCCTGAATGTGCCATTGTCCCGGATCCAACTAAAAATGTATGTGTTCGATTCACTGAGTTTAATCTTTGAATCGGGATTATCATTATGGCGATTGATAGCAATGTCCACCAGCTCAAGATATTCACCTAATATACGTGCATACTCTCCCACCACAGATTTTGAAATGGGTGCACTACTGGTCTTTGAAACCACCCTTCTAATGGTCACCACACCATTTTGGCTAGTGATATTCTTTCTTAGGATGGTGCCAACCTCCCCCTCACGAAGGCCCGTGCAATAGGCTATGATCATTACGCATAAGTCCCTAAGTCTTCTTATCCCAGTCTTCTCGTGTTCACACATCATGGGGATGAGTTTTTTTAGGTGTTCTTGACGAAAAGGTACGGCAACTTTCTGGACCACTGCAGCCTGGTTTTTTTCAGCCATGTCCCTTTTCAGACTTTTAAAGTGCACTCCAATCAAATTCCCTTTCATCGGATCCTCAAACCCCATTAACCGCAAAAACACCGACATGAGGTTTTTTCGGGCCATCAAAGTAGCAAACGACTTCTTTTCCTCTAATTGCATTTCAATGAACCAGTAGTAAAGCAAAGTTTCATCAACCGGAAACGGGTACTCAATATCGGTGCGTGCACAATACGATAAATACGATCTCAAAGTGGAGAAGAGGTTTCTTTGCGAATTCTCAGAAAGACCGCCACGATTTAATTCAAATTGACGCATGTTTTCTATGAGCTGATCCATATCTGCATAATTTGGATCTACTGTTCCAGTTAGATTTGGGATCTCAACCTTAAACCTAGATACTGTATCTTTATCGGCTTTGGCTTTAGCCTGCAGCTCCTTAATTCTGGATACGGTTTGGAGACTATATTTTTTAGGACTTATACTGATTTCGTTAGCCATACCTACCTCAGATTTAAAAAGTTACAACATCACTTTTTGGGTTGCGAACAAGTCGAACAATTCATGTTATAACTGTAATTATATCATGAATTTTGAAATCCTTCTGTATTGCACGAGTATTAGATGAAGAAGTGTCATTCCGCAATTCCTTGTCGGCGTTCGCCGTTAAGTGGTCGCTAAAAGAATTGACCATTGATGTATAAAATACAAGTGTGGTCTTCGACGGTTAGAACCTGTTTCTTTGCTCTAAAATAACCAAGCTACGAGTCAAAATTTGCGACCTTGTCATCGCTCGTTTCATTATCAGCGTACGCAAACCAAACTGTGCGATCAATTGTTCTGTTTCTTACAAGTCAGTTTGTCGAATTTTTATGTGAATGTTCCTTATCTCACTCAAACTTCTTCTATTTGTTGTGAAGATTGCTTGTTGTTTCATCCCTATTGAATGCCAGCACCCACCTGCACCTATAAATCACAACACGCTACATCGATTACTACTCAGTCGATAAATTTACCATAAACTAGCGTTATTCGTATCTTCCTTCGTATTATCAAGTTGAATTTAGATATTGATCAGATTTAATAGTGCCTTTGCACAAATAAAAAACACTAGGGGGTTGAGGCTCTATAATCCGGTTTGTAATATATGCCAACGCATTAATACAAACAGGATGTATATACATGGCTTATGCAAATAAACGTGTCCTATCTGCAGCCGTGGCAGCTATATTGCTGTCTGGTTGTGGTGGTGACAGTGGAAGCTCCAGTTCGACTGGTAATGATAGTGGCGGATCTGGTGGTAATGGAAGTGACGGTGGGACAACACCTACGGTTGGTGTCCATACTATTACGGGCTCTATTGTCGGTGGTGTAACGAATTTATCCATTGACGACGCTCTTAACTCTCTTTCTACACATTCTCAAGATGGCGTCACCTTTGAAATTGGTAAGTACAGCGATGGCGCAACGTATAGTTTGAATGTTGACAGCCCTGTCGGTAAAAAATGTATTGCTGATGCTCCAACAGGCGTAATTAATAGTGACTTGAATGTTGTGGTCACTTGTAATGATCATACTTATACACCCCAATCATTAGTCGTAACGAGCACTTTTGATAGAGATGGGGTTGCCTATATTCAGGTTGAACCTTCAGGTGCCATTTCTGCTCAGTCAGAACAAACTCAATACAATGTGATGGGCCGCGCTAAGAATACTGATGGCGCTTTCCAATTACTAGGTTCAGCAACACTCAACTCGTTTAACCAGCTCGTTATCGATAGCTTACCCTCTAATGCTGAACTGGAAATTTATGTTGTTCCTGACGGGGTTGAAGAGCCAGAGCCAGAATTGGTTAGCCTTGTAACGAATCCTCCAACTGAGTTCTATCCTGGCGTCATTCCTTCCTATATGTCCGACTTTCAGGACCTATTTCTAATTGAGTCGTACTATGACGACAAGAACGTTTTGAAGGTTAAATTCACCCCTAAAAACCTTGACTCAATGCCTGATGATTGGCATCAAGCATTAGAATCTGAACTTGCAGGCACCTATCTACATGGAAATGTTGATGATGCCATTGCAGAAGTCTTTCAGCTAACCGGCGTTAGTCCACAAGCACAAACACGAAGCCTTGGCCAAGCGCAATTTTTGGGTTCAATTAAAGAGGTGGTATTCGAGGCAATAGAACGTACGTTTGTTGAAATACGTGAGTTGGCCGACTTAGATTTTAGTTTCCGATTGAAATCCCACGATGGCGATGGCAAAGCTGCTTCAATATCTCCGTATAGCAGTAACCTCACTTGCGATTTTGAGAATGTTGATAATCCTTATGAGTCTGTTACTAACTTCAAGCTGCCGATGGTACCCACCATTCCGAAAAAAGAGTCTTCCTACGATATCTACGTAGAGGGTAAGTTAAAAATTAGAGACGGTGAGTACCTTCCTAATGACATGTACATCCATACAGAAGGCTATTACGCATCGCAATTGACCTATGGAATGAAGACCGCAAGAATCTATGATGGCGCACCAATCGCGGCTAGTTGTTATCCTGTCGTGGTTCGATTTCCAATTCCAATGCCATACTTCCCTACTGCAAAGGTAGGTAACTTTATTGTTCAAACTGGAGCAGAGCTCGTTTTTGGAAAAATTGAAGCTCGCGGTGAGTACTCGATTACTCGTGAATTTAGATACCCGTTTAAGACCACTATTGGCGTTAAGGATGGAGATGCACAACTATCCGGTGGCCTTGGTACCTTTAGCAATGAAATTGTTGCCTCGAAGTCCACTTTAGTTGGTAAGGCCGCAATTGAGTCTGGAATTGTAGCCAATGTCGGTATAGAACTTTCACCGGGATTAACCGCAAGTGTGGGTAAAGGTACTGAGTTCACGTTAGCAACAACAGGATTAAAGTTCGGTGCAAAGATTGCGGGTGAAGTTGAAGCTATTCAGCATGTGCTAGTGAACAATCAAGCGCTTTACTCCATGGAGAAGATCGAGCTTGGTTCGGGGCCTGTCGCTGAGGTTGAACTGAAGTTACCGCCACTACCTACATACAAACCTAAGAAACTAGATTGGGCTAAGCCGTACTTTAAACCTTGGAAGGACTGGGCTTTACCTAGCTACACAGCCAAAACCAATCAGGCCGATCTAGGGGCGATTGTTGTAGGTGACACTATCAATATAGGTTTAGACCTCAGTACAGCTGGCAGTGACACGAGCAAAATTGATTTTCAAAACATCCAATGGAACGCGGTACCAGCAGGCTCATTCGAATTTTCTGAATTTGGGCCTCAACGGCTGCGTACAACGGCGACACCAGTTGAAAACGACGCTGAAATACGCCAGATTGTCGTGACCATGTCTCATAAAGAAGGGTACGAGTTCTTAAACAAAAGCATTCTCATGAACCTTAATGTGACTTCTAAATCATGCCCAGATGAAGAGCAGTTCCTGAAAGAGGTCAATAGAACAAAAACAGACAATAATCGTGTTCACATCCGCCCAGCTGACGCCAGCGATCCAACACAAATTGGTAGTTGTACAATCAAATTATATGAGACTGCAGGTGACAATGAGTGGCTTGAAACAGAAGCATTCTACGAGTCAGGTTTTCTAGTAAACCGTGATTCTTATTACCAATCTGGTGTCATAAAGCAATCAGATACGTTTGAAATTATCTCGCTATCTACAGGGGCTAAGGTTGCTAACCCAACAAGGGCCATGGAGCAAAGTGAAGATGAACAAACTTTCACAATTTTCAACTATAGAAATGTGCTCAATGCTGATGGCAGTAAAGCGATTCGATTGCAAGAAGGCGTTCAAATCAACCAGCGTGGTGGGCTCTATACCGAATCTAACATTGGCAACATCAAAATCCCTGGCACTGATAATTATCAACAATTATTAGTAGGTACTCAAAAGAACATCTATGACGTAGGTCAGGAATCTGAATCACAAAGAATCAAGGAGTACGGTTTATCAGGGTTGGTATGTGACGATGGCGCAACCGTAGAGAAACTGCTTAGTGAGTCGTTTAGTAAGACTGATGGAACTAATACCACCTTGTTTACCTATGAGCAGTTTAATTGCCCAAGCGCTAGATATGCAGGTGTAGTCAATTATCTTTCTGAAAAAACAAGTCAATTCGCGTATTCAGATCCAAACGAAACATCTATCAGGATTGAAAGGTATCTTCCAATCTTCGATACGCTTCCGAGTGTAGAGGTTAGTCAATTTAATGGCCAACTTTCCTATTTAAGTGAAGAAATTAGAACGGACTATGTTGGGTCCACAGTTTCAAGGTTCGACTATGAACGTTATAAGCTATTGACACTTCCTGTCGGATCACCGTACACATCGCGCTCCTTTTATGGCTTCGACCATTTACTTGAGTACGATGGAGAAATGTACTTATCCCATACTGAGTTGAATAAATATTCAACACACGAAGATGATGGGGTTATTGATCGAATCTATGAGAGTTGGTTCGATGTTGCTGATTTTGAAGGTGCAAGTGTTATCGTTAAAACGCACCAGATTTACGAAGACAATGAAGCTGAATCTTACTATCTCACCACATTAGGTAAATATGAAAGAGAGGTTACTGAATACAGCGGTGATGTGATGGTGGATGACAGAGGCGAACATCACTTTGAACAAGCCATCAAAAAGTTTCAGTATGTCGATGAACAACATCAATTCGATAACGACAATGTAGAATTGGATGGCGAGACTTGGCGATTTGTAAGAATGCTTTTCGATTATGATGCTAGTTTCCACTATATCGATCATGGCCAATATGGTACCTACACTGCATTAGGTTCGAATGAGTTGTGTGAAAGCGGGACATACCAAAATGATGTAAGGGAAGGCTATTACTTCAAAGATGCGGGATGCAAATCGACAAATAGATTCAATGATGACCATTGGATCAAGGCCAACTACAGCAATGACCAATATCATGGCGAATATTCAGCAGGTCATCGGGATGGTTCTTCTAAAATCAAAGGCACATACATTAATGGCAAGATGCATGGATGGTGGAGTAACTACCAATATGGCAATTTGACCTCAAAGACTAAGTATGAGAATGGAAAACGGATTGACTCATGCTATGTAGGTAGCGAAAGTGATCCTTGTTAGCTAGCTTTCCTTTCTGCTCAAGCCTCGCACCCGCGAGGCTTTTTTGTCCACATTACTTACATAGAGTCACGGCTGTACATGAAACTTTATTCTCATGCGAATGAAATCTCACCCCAAAAACAATCTAGGCGATCTAAGCCGTTAACCAAGTCCAAGATAGCGAAGAGCAAGGGTAACTATTCACCCGCGAGGCCTTGACACTAAAGTTATGTGACCGAGTTAACTTGATCCCACATTCAACTTGAGTGATCTTTTTTCGGTGGCAACCTGGAGGTATGAATAAGAAAACATTACCACCTCCGCCAGATTTCGATTCGCCTGAAGAAGCGAAAGATATCATCCATTTTTTATGGAATAAGTTGGCTGAACTTGAAGACCGACTAAATCAAAATAGTCGAAACTCTTCTGTGCCATCATCACAGCAGCCTTTGCATAATAAAGCTAAGAATACTTCACCTAATCGGAAGAAATCAGGAAAAAAGCAAGGAGCTCAACCAGGTCATAAAGGCCATCGCCGACTGCTTCACCCCGTTGAAGACAGTGCCTCGGTTGAGCAATACTTACCAAACAAGACATGCCATTGCGGTGGCTGTGTTGTTCCAAATCGACATCCCTACAAACGACATCAAATCTTCGATTTGCCTGATATTTCGTACACACTTATTGAGCATCAAGTCTTTAAAGGCGAGTGCTCATGGTGTGGTGATAAGCATCAAGCGGAGCTTCCAGAGTATGTGCCTGATGTTCAAATGGGGCCAAATCTACATAGCTTTATCGGAATCCAAGCAACCCAGCACCACCAAAGCATAGGTAAAATACAATCTATGTTGAAAGACGTCTTCCAACTTAACTTCTCAACTGGTGCAATATCAGCGGCACAAGGGCGAGTCACGGAATACTTAGCCGATACGCATGCTCAAATCCATGAAACAGTCAAAGCATCTAAACTGATTATGGCTGATGAGACTTCGCATCAGCGCAATAAGGATAAAAGCTGGATGTGGGCCGCACTAAGCAATGATGTCGCCTTTTTCCAAATTAACAGCGGAAGAAGCCAACATGCAGCCAAACGACTACTTGGTGAAGCGGTTTTACACCTTTTAGTGACGGACCAATATTCTGCCTACAAATATATCGACGAATCTAAGCGGCAATTATGCTGGGCTCACATATTAAGGAACGTCATTGCAATCGAGGAGAGCGTTTGTCCTGAAAACCAAAAAATCGGAGAAAAACTCGCTTTAATCGCTCATAGCGTATTCAGGTGTCACCACCGGTATATCGAAGGAAAAGTTACCGAAAGCCAGTATTACCGCCGACTCCGGCGGTTACGAAAGAGTTGGCTTCATTGGCTCAAATTGGGCAGTTATCAATGCTCAAAACGATATCGAGGTAGATGTCGAAACCTCATCGCTGATGACACTATGGTCTGGCGTTTTATGGATGACTCCGAGTGCCCGTTAACAAACAACGCTGCAGAGCGAGTCCTGCGTAATTATATATTGATGAGAAAGTGCTGTTACGTGACTCGCTCATATCGAGGAGATCTGTTCCGTGAGCGAATGTTCTCACTGATAGAAACCGCCAAGCTTCAGAAAATCTCAGCTTATAAGTGGCTACGTAAAATCGTCGAGCACCATATGCTTAAAGAGGACTATCAGACGCCAGTATTCTTAGCATAAACCGACGTCAATAGCTCGCGGGTGAATAGTTACGAGCAAGGAACCAACATTCTCACCGAAAGAAAAAAATTCTTTAAATGGTTCTCTATCGGTATGCTGGTATTTGCGATTTGCTATACCCTTTTCTGAAGAAATTGTAGAACAAGTTTGAGATGGGCTGCTAATGGCAAA
Source organism: Vibrio sp. RW (assembly GCF_027587105.1). Classification (NCBI taxonomy): domain Bacteria; kingdom Pseudomonadati; phylum Pseudomonadota; class Gammaproteobacteria; order Vibrionales; family Vibrionaceae; genus Vibrio; species Vibrio sp. RW. The sequence continues at coordinate 21,166 of NZ_JAPPTM010000029.1, read as the reverse complement.
TTTGTTTGTTATTGAGTTCGCAGGTGCTATTAACAATTAAAATACAATGGCTCGTGAGTATGTCCATGATTCTCCCCTCATTATTTAACACAGGGCCATTATGGAAAATGCAGTTGCATTGCATATTGCCTAACATGATGTTTTAGCTTAAACGAGATTCAAAGAGAATGATTGTATTGATGAACTTATAAGCCTATGTTTTGTATGGTTAAGTTTTAGGTCACATATATTTAATTGGGGCATACGCGCTAACCTTATTTGTCGCCCCTTGTCTATTTTTATTGAGACCTTTGTATTTTCAACAATTAGTTACCATTAACTAGCAGTTTTATGGATTTTTGAGCGAATTTCGCGCAAGCACTAAGTGTTTGTTTGCATTAGTACATATTTTTTTTCACTTATAAACATTAGTGCATTGTTAACATCAATAGAGGTTTGTAATATACGCGCCCATGCTTATATAAATGAGATGAATATAATGTACAAAAGTGGAACTCTCAGAGTATCCCTAATCATGACAACGATCATACTGGCAGGGTGTGGCGGGGACGGTGGCTCAAGCGGATCTGATAACGGAAATGAAGCTGCTGTAGGTGCTCATACCATTACTGGTACTATCGTTGGTGGCGATGTTAATTTGGCTATAGAAGACACACTTAATTCTTTATCTACTCACTCCGCGGATGGACGCTCTTTTGAAATTGGTAAGTATGCTGATGGGGCTAACTTTAGCTTGAGTGTTGATGCCCCTATAGGAAAGTCATGTGATATTGATACTCCAACCGGCATTATCAATGATGACCTAGATGTTGCCGTCATTTGCAACACTGATAATTATACCCCTCTATCTTTAACTGTTACTAGCTCATTCGATCGGGATGGCGTGGCATACATACAGGTTGAACCGGCTTCTACCATTTCTGCACAATCACAACTGACAATTTATAATGTTATGGGCCGTCAAAGACATACTGACGACGACTTTCAAATACTTGGTTCTGGTACACTGAACTCTTCAAATCAACTTGTCATTTCTGGCTTACCTTCAAACAGTGATTACGAAATTTTTGTTGTCGAGGATGGTGTCGATGAGCCAAATCCTGAGTTATCAAGTTTAGTTACTAACACGCCAACTGAATTCTATCCAGGTATAACCCCTTCATACATGTCAGACTTTCAAGATCTATTCTTTATCGAGTCTTACTATGATGAAAAGAACACTCTTAAGGTAAAGTTCACACCAAGAAACCTAAGCTCAATGCCCAATGATTGGCATGAATCTCTAGAGTCTGAGCTGCTCGGTACTTACTTACATGGTAATGTTGACAACGCAATCGCCGAAGTATTTCAGTTAACAGCTACCACCACGGCAGCTCAATCACAACGTCTTGGTCAAGCTCAGTTTGTAGGCTCAATTAAAGAGATGGTCTTTGAAGCTATTGAATACACGTTTGTAGAAATACGGGAGCTTGCAGATTTGGATTTTAGTTTCAGATTAAAGTCTAGTGATGTTGGCAAAGCGGCTTCTATTTCACCATTCAAAGGAGGGTTAAACTGTGAATTTACCCCTGCTGATAATCCGTATCAAAAGCTTCCTCAATTCAAACCACCAGCGGTTCCTTTAGTTCCACAAATAGATCCTTTGTACGATATATACGTTGAAGGTAAGCTGAAAATCCGTGACGGTGAGTATTTGCCAAATGACATGTACCTTCATATGGAAGGTTACTTAGCAACTCAAGTTACCTATGGTATCAAAGCAGCCGGGCTCTATGATGGCTACCCCGTCGCCGCTGGTTGCTTTCCAGTTGTATTCCGCAAGGCCATCCCTATGCCCTATTTCCCTGCAGCTAAAGTGGGCAACTTCTATGTTCAGAGTGGTGCAGAGCTTGTCTTCGGTAAGGTGGAATTTAGAGGGGAATACTCCATCACAAGAGAATTTAGATATCCATTCAAGACAACAATTGGCGTCAAAGATGGAGATCCTACGCTAAGTGGTAGATTAGGCTCATTTAAAAATGAAATTATCGGTTCTCAGGCTCAACTTGACGGTAAAGCAGAAATTGAATCGGGTATTGTAACTAATGTCGGACTTGAGCTTTCGCCAGGTTTAATAGTAAGTGCAGGGAAAGGTGCCGAAGTAACACTGATCACTACAGGTCTTAAGTTTGGAGGTAAAATTGCTGGTTCCTTTGAATCAAAGCTTCATGTGCTAGTAAATGATCAACCGCTTTATTCAATGGAGAAGATTGAAATTGGGTCTGGTCCTGTTGCTGAAATTGAAGCGAAGTACCCACCATTCCCAACCATTAAGCCCCACAAAAAAGACTGGGCAGAACCTTATTTCAAACCATGGGTTGACTGGTCTTTGCCTAGTTTCTCTCCAGAGACCAATCAAGCAGATCTCGGTGCAATTCAAGTTGGGGACAATATTGATATTTCCTTGCTACTCGGTAGTTCAGGCAGTGATCCAAGCAAAGTTGATTACGAAAATATTCAATGGAGGGCAATACCTGAAGGAACAATAGAGTTTTCTGAGTTCGGAGCAAATCGCTTAATGGCAAGGGCTATCCCTATAGAAGATGAGGCAGTTTTGCGCCAGATTGTGGTCACGATGTCTCATATTGATGGTTATGAACACCTAGATAAAAGTATAGTCATGAATTTATCCGTCAATTCTAAAGCCTGTCCAAGTGAAGAGCAGTTCTTGGCTGAAATAGGAAGAACAAAGACCGAGAATAATCGTGTTCACATTCGTCCTGCTGACGCAAGCGATCCAACTCAAATTGGCGAGTGTACAGTTAAACTCTATGAGTCAAACAGTCAAGGGGAATGGTTAGAAACTGAGGCTTCTTATGAAGAGGGCTTACTCGTAAATCGACACTCGCAATATCAATCAGGTATAGCTAGTCAATCTGATACATTTGAAATCATCCAGCTTTCTTCTGGATCAAAGAGTGCTTACCCTACAAAAACCTTGAAGCAGAGCGAAGATAAACAGACTCTCGAAGTTTCGAACTTCAGAAATGCTCTCAACTCTGAAAGCACTAAGGTTTTCAATTTACAGGAAGGCATTCAGATCTTACTCCGAGATGGTGTTTATAATGAATCTAATTTGGGCAATTTTCGCACTCCAGATTCTGATGGTTATCAACAAGTACGAGTCGGTACTCAGAAGCAAATCAGCGATATGGGTACAGAGCATGAGTATCGTAGTATTCATGAATTTGGTTTGAATGGACTGGTATGTGACGATGGCTTAACGGTTGAAAAATTAGATAGCCATACAATTACTAACGGCGCAGCCACAACAACGATGCTATATAAGCAATATGATTGTCCTAACGCTGAGTACAAGCATATTGTTAATTACCTCTCTGAACAGCGTCAGCACTTATATTTCAGGGATAACGAATCAAATGAGAAGACTACAAAATACCTGCCTGTGTTTGAAACACTATCGTCTCTAGAGAACATTCATTTTCTAGGTACTTCAAGCTATGTGAGTGAAGAGTTGAGCACGGACTTTGTTGGAACTGCAGTATCTAAGCATAGCTACGAACGTCATCAATTATTGAAAATTCCTGCTGGTTCTGAGTACGAATCTAGACCGTTTTATGGCTTTAAGCATATCATTGAAAAAGGTGAAGATTTGTTTCTAACGTACCCGGAAGTATCAAAATACTCACTCCATGATGATGCCGGTAATATTGAGATAATCCAAGAAGAATGGTTCGAAGTTAAGGAGCATGAAGGAAAACATGTTATTGTTAAATCACATGATATTAGAGAAAATAATTCACCAGAATCGAACTTTCTAATTCCTTTTGGTAAATACCAGAGAGAAGTAACCGAATATAGTGGCAATGTCGATATGGACGACCGTGGAACCTACCACTATATAGATGGATTACAAAGAAAACAGTACGTAGGTCTTGAGCATGAGTTTGAATTCGATAAGGCGATATTGGACGGTGCCACTTGGTCTTTCTACTCTATATTGTTCGATAAAGATGCTAGCTTTAATTATGTCGGACATGGCCCTTATGGCGCATATTCAACTCTGGGTTCACAAGACTTATGTCAAAGTGGTACATACGAAAACGGTTTAAGAGAAGGTGCCTACTTCCAAAAACCTGGCTGCTTTGCAAATGTCACCAATGACGGTGACGCTACCATACAATCAAACTTCAAAAACGACAAATTGCATGGTGACTATTATCGACGTGACGGTGACAATTCTGTCAAAGGCAGTTATAACGAGGGACAGCGACATGGTTGGTGGCGTTATTACTACAAAGGCAATCTGACTTCAAAAACCCTCTTTGATAACGGTAGGGACATTGATTTCTGCAACGTTGGCAGTGAATCCAAACCTTGCTAATCGCTACTCAATCTAAACCTCGCATTCGCGGGGTTTTTTTACAAATGCACCGCAACGCTCACATATGACACTTTGTTCACATTTTTTATCTGTCGAATCTTCCTTTTGTGTTCAAAGAATCTTTGAATAGCTATCTTGTCATTTATTCACATAGATTATATAGATTTTCATGTTTTAGTGATTTTTTAGGATAAAATTTCAATCAAAAGGACAATAAAGTGAAAGACTTTAGGGGTGAAATAGAAGGACTAGAAGTAAAGTATCGTGCTGGGAAAATCAGTATGGAGGACTACGTCAACAATCGTGATGAGATTCTCGCTGATTACCATAGTTTGCTGATGGGGAAAGAGAAGTGTGTTACAGAGCAATTTGATAGTGTAGGCGCTGCTATGATTGCTGTGGATGAGTATGCGAATTTCCTTTCTGAGAGCACAGTCGATGATGAAAAACGCATTAAGTTGACTACAGAAGCCAGAGAGTGGATTACATGGGCGTTTGACAGTAATGATCTGTTAGACGATGTTCTTCATGATGATAATCTTAAGGCCACGCCTACGCCAACAAACCCAGGAAAATACACGCCAAAGAAGCCTAAATTTGAAAAAAAATCTGGGCCTATTATATATTCTCACTCAACTAATAGCTCACCAGAAAAAAAATCCAAGCCATCTAATCCTTCAACCAAGTCAAAGGGAACGAAGAGCAAGGAGCCTACATTTTCAGCTAAAGAAAAAAAATTCTTTAAATGGTTCTCTATAGGAATGTTGGTATTTGCCATTTGCTATGCCTTCTCTGAAGAAATTGGTAACTTTCTAGAGTTAGTTGGCGGGATATTGGTGCTCGGGATCATTGGTTACATAATGAGTGGCGATGGTTCTCGTGATCTCGGGTATGGCAGTGTTTCCCAAAGTGCCATTTCCAACGCTAAAAGCGTAGTCGAACAAGCACGTAAAGATGTTAACGCATTTGATATTAATACAGACCCTGTTCAGCATAAGTTGGCCAGAGAACGGTTGGATAAGGCCAATGCTAAATTAGATGCACTTTACAACCAAGCGGATAAGGAAGAGCGTGCTGACAATGCAATCCGAAGTCAAATTGAATCTCTTGACTCAGACATTCACCATGCTGAAATGCGAGGGGATGATTCTCGTGCGATCAACCTCAGGCACCGTCGTGATAGTTTAAAAAAACAACTATAGCCTTGTATCTATGGGAGGGGTTTTGCTTCTCCCTTAACCTGCCTTTTGTCTCAGTCCTTAAGTTCTAATGTGCCCAACTCCGCTCTCATTTGCTATATCCACAAAATGTTGGCAATGACCCCCGTGTTCAGTCAGTTATATTTCGTACTCATAAGCAATGCTTGCCATTCAATGTTTTGACCACTTCCCCTTTAACCAAATAGCTATACAATGACTCGCATAGATATTGTAGGGGTTTGGTTTTGAAGGATAATTTCATTTTTATTTGTGCCGGTTTTGTGGGTGTTTTCCTTGGATTTTGCGTTTTTGGATTCCTAGGTGATCTTCTATTTTCCCATTGGGCAGAAAGTGGCTCTGTTACATTCGGAAACTGGGCTATGTGGACGGGGGCATTCTTTACTGCGGTTGCTGCAGGCGCAGCCATATACGCTGCTTTCGGCGCAGTGCGAACATTGAACTTTCTTAAAGACCAAGATGCAGCCACTAGAGCACACGATCAAAAGCGTTTTGAGCATGATGAAGCCATTTGGAGTGAGCAGAGAGTTATGCTTAAATTCCAGCAGTTCCGCGAGCATAAAGCCGACTTTGATTTAATGCTATCAAAGCTTGAGGCAACTCACTCAATTCGATTTAAAGATCGACTCTCTCTATATAAGAAGATTTTCCCCCAAAATTCTCATAGTAATACGGCGTACCAAGTCTTGTTAGAGGAGCCGAACGGAAGTCATCTTCCAAAAATAAAAGATTCAATGGAACATATCGCTGAGAGTTTGAGCCAGTTTTCCGTCCCTACTTCTTTTGACCACGATTTGTATAAGGAACTGCTTGTTCAATGTGAAAAGCATTTAGTTCAGTTAAGCTCGCTGCTAGGTGATCTTGATATCGCACTTGAAATCAATAATTCCTATGGCGACTTGTACGTAAACACCAATTCTTCTCAAGAACGCTATGTCTTATTGAATATCTTCGACTCGTTACAAACCCTCAATTCATTGTGGAATGTCGTTGAAGGCATATTGGATTTTTGCGGTTGCAAACTGACTGTCCCTAAGGTCATTGGAGATTATTGGGGCTACCAATATGCCATTGCTTACTATGGAATAGTCGAAAAAAATGGGCTTGCGCGAACGCATGGCCATGCTTTCAACAGGAATCTTGGGACCCTTTTTGACTACTATAAGATTACTATGTCTCCTGAATACAGTTCTAACCCTCATCTGAAAGTGTTTCGTGAACAATTCGCAAAATTTATCCGTAACCCTGATTTAAGCCACGCTTCAACGACTCACTGCCAAGAAATCTTGGATATCTTGGAAAAGGCAATCAGCAGTACGATCAGGTTTAACAAGGATCATGCTAACGAAGTTTTTGTTTTCAGTGAGTTTCTGACAGTTTTTAGCAACCAAACCAAACTTTTACGAGAAAATGCAGACGCAGACATAGATTTTTAATACAGTATGGCACATCAAAAGAAAAGCCCCAGCGTTAAACACTGGGGCTTCTTCTATTTTCTAAGCTTAAAAGCTACCTACTCACTCACACACAACGCCATCCTGGTCAGGATCTCGCATAAATTCGTATGCTATGTCGCCGCGACGCACCGGGGCAATGCCATGTGCCCTAGCCTCGCTGCAAGTAATTCGACCATTGTTATTGTCATCGTACAGCGTCAAAGCATCCACTTGTGTGGTCACAGGAGGTGATTGATCGACAGCAGTCACCTGACTTGCATCGTTGAACTGCATTTCAAAGTTATCACAATTGCTTATGATACTTTCCAAGCGAGTTGCTTCAGCTCGATCCACACTAAGACCGTATTTTTGTTTCACAAGGACGACACGCGCTGCAAACCAACACTTATTTCGCTCTGGTAGCCACTCTGCTGCGTCGTAACCACATTTACCGCCAATGTTACATCTATTTACTTTAGGGGCTGCTAGCGTCAAATTCAGAAGGTCTTGAGCAATGGCGGCACGTTTCTCCGGTGTTGCTTTACAGAGTCCAGAGTCGTGGGCTTCGCTTGTACTCACTATGTGCTCGATGTCGGTGGCACGGTCGTTTTCAAAATAGGTTCCGGTGTAAGGGCCATATACAACACCGCCCATCGACGCAACGATATCGTCCTCGACACTTTGCGAGTAGGGATATTGCTCTTTCTTGTCATATGGGCTGCAGCGAAATTCAGGTTCTACTGTCAGCCCTCTCCATTCTTCAGCTAATACTTTCCCAGATACAAGCGTCACAAATAGCATTAGCAAGTGACTTTTCATATTTCTATGCATAATACCCTAACCCCATCTTTATCTAATATGTTAGATATACATCAAAGCCATTTTAAATACAACTCTAAGGTTTCAGTTGATGGATATCATCATGGATAGCCAAATACACGATCGATTGGCCGGTTTTTATCGCCACAAACGCATTCGCCCTGTAATAGTGTGCTGCCGTGGCAATGAGTCGGTTCAGAGGGAAAACCGACGCAATATGCCCTTTTTCATTTCTATACACTCGTGGAGGTGTCATTCGACGCCAAGCCGTTGCTTTGGCCAATGCCTTCTTGCAGAAAAAGATCTTGTTCTCCGTAAGCTCAGGCATGTTGATTCTGTGGCCATACTCCTTCAAGCCCAGGACAGTTGAACGTTCCACCAGCATGGTTTGCGGGTCTTGTTCAACTAGGTGATATGGCATGACCAAAAGGTTCGAACCAATTGCGTAAGTACCTATTAGACTTGCGTTAATCACCTTTTCAGACAAAATATTATCGATAACTAAGTCATAAGTGCTGGATACACCTTTCACCCTGAACTGATGCTTGTTTAGAAACTGCTGGAACTCTAAGTTGGCTTTTTCCAACTTACCTATAGTGTCATTTATATTCATATTCGAATTTTCATCCGTGAATAACTAGCTTTATGAAAAGTTGCTAGTTTATGGTAAGTTTAGTGTAAAAGTATCGACCCTTCACGATACAGTTTTTTACACTCTTCTATCTCCATTGCGAGTTCATTTCTTATTGTTGTGTTAAATGAAGTGATCATTGCTTCCATGTTATCTATGAGCAAAGCTGCCAAGTCCTCTCTTAATTCATACACGATGGATTGCGTTATGCCTTCGTTGTTTAAAGCCGTGTTAAAGCAGATCTTACCCTGATAAAATAAGTATTCATTGAACCAGTGCAGTTCCATTTCACCTTCTTCGTTTCCTTGCAAGGCAAGCTCAAAATATGCATTACCGGTATGCATTATCAATCGCAGGTACCTTCCCTCTCCTAATGGAATCTCATTTGCTACGATTTTGATGTTCTGCTGGCGTAATGTCGTAAACAGTGGATATGAATCGGTTTCGACAAGCTCTAGCTCATCCAGACGCAACACATCAACCCCGTCGATACTGTTTCGTGAATACCTAATCAAATCTGACGCCCTCTTGGCCCATTAAACATCTGTGTCATTTTCTTATCGATGTGTAATAGGCCATCATGAAGTTTTGCTAAGTGGTTTATGTAGGATCTGACGCTAGGTGAAAAGTCTGCAGTTAATTTTTCGTCGGCTAATAAAAGGAGTGAATCAATAGGTATGATTGTTGGTGTGATCGTGTATTGCTTACCCTCGGTTGTTTTAACCACAGTGAGGTCATTGTATTCGCTGGGTAGTAGCCTGATAAGATTTTCTCGAGCTGCCAACCTTCGATTTCTAATTGTACTCTTAAGTAGGTCAGGATCTTCGCTTACTGATTTCAACTCAATCTCTTCATGGATGTTAAGCGTTACCCTTGGTTCCCCGTCAATCGCCGCAAGGTGATGATCATAGAAGCTGAGCTTCAAGATTTGCGTGACACCGTAACCGGATATGAGCATTTTAACGATGGCTCGGTTAGCCTCTCTCACGACTTGAGTATGTGACAACTTATCCGTGACACGGCTTGAATTGGAATCTTCGCTATATGCCAGCAAGGTCGAAATCGTATTCTCTACGTTTGTCATGTCGCCTACACTTAGCACTGCAGCTAAATTTGATTGCGTGATAGCGTTACTCAACTCTAACGCAACATTTTTCGCTATCAACTTGTTCTTTTCAACTTGTTCGTATGTCAGCAAGCCTGATTCCATTCTAGCGCCCTTTCAAGTATTGTTACTTATACATAAATGACCTATAAAAATAGGTAATATTGAGAAAAACACCCCATATTGAGATTAAAAGTATCATATTGTGTTTAGTAATTTAAAGGTTTAGATCCTTGTTCAGAAATGAATCACAGATCGACACCCAATCGTCAACAAGTTTTACCTAGATATCAACAAAATCAGTTGATAACTCCAATTAATCATGCCGATTCAAACAGTTGATAAGGCCAAATGACAAAGGACACGAAATGACAACACGAAGAGCCAAAATCGTGGATTCTGAAGAGAAAGGGCCAAGCACTCATGGCTTTAGAGATGACGAAGGCGATTTTCTATTTGATACTTCACCTGATCGACTTTCAATTCAATTAAAGCCTCTTAACTGTTCAATGAGTGAGTTTATTGAGTGGTTCTACTTTATTAATGAATACAATAACTACGAGCTCATTGTATGTGACGATGGGTCTTTAATTGACCTTTCAGGTACTAGTCTTGACGTCACTGTTGGAAGGGTGATCGAGATAAACTTTGATGAGTACTTTCATGCTTTGGTTGAAACCAGGATTAAAGAAGCACACCTCAATTTGAGCCACTATGAACTAAAGGACGAATCGGAAGTTGTGGGTATGGTAGAAGAGGAAGACCCGTTTGACTTCGACATACCTTATGACTAGTTGTCTTTGAAAAACAGAATCAATGCTGCATAGGTCAGGATCACCAATAAATAAGGGTGCAGCAGTACAACCCTTATGATTGGTGCTCCTGTTTTAGTGTTACAGATTGCACACCAAGATTCATTAACTAAATGAAGAAGAATGTATAGGCACAGGCTGACAACCATAGAAACGACAAGCACATCCAAATACGTTTCAATCACCAGAATATCATGGAGTGTACTGGTAACTTCCTCTGAAGCCCGGTCAATTAAAGATTCTTTCTCTCTGAATTCCAATTCATGCGCGCCGTCAAACACAGAGTTTAGCTCGCGAAATCCATCGGCACTTGTATTGTCAACTTGATTGAGGGCGTCGATCATATTCGACAGTGATTCAGGGTCTATTCTAACCCCTCCCCATTCATCATTGACGTGAAGTACTTGAGTTTCGCTGAGGTCTTCGATTGTGCTTATTGTATTGATCAAGATGAAAACTAAAGCCAGAAGAATGTAGGTTATCGCGTGAAAGAGAAATTTGCGAAACATTACCAATCCATGTCATTTTACTTTAATAAACCACAATAACCCTACATTGAGTGTTATACAACACAGTTCTAATTAAGCACATAGTGCTAGTTCGTAAGTTTGGCGGATTCTATTTAGATAATCACCAACAAATTCGCCAAAGTTTCGCCATGCCTTCGGCGATACAGAGTTACCAAGCATTTGGTGGACTACTGTTACGTTACCGCGTGAACTTACTAATGGGTGGTCACCTGTTGTTACCCTACGCAAAGCTTTCTCCATCAACTCCGGTACCATTCGAATTCTCGAATGTTCCTGCCATGTAATAAGTCTCTGATAATTGTTTTTCCAATGAGCAATCATTGGTGACCCAATTTTGGGAGAATTATATGTAGCTGGAATCGCAGCAATTTTATCCTCATCCCCTTTATACAATTTGTGCTTAAAATTGAGTCGGCTGTCATTCAGTTTAGAAACGACATGTTCGTATCTTTTCCATAACGGGCTGCTATCTGCAATGTCTTCCATGATCGAGCTAATGGGCTTTCTTTCAACGCAAGCTGGTGGTGCAAAACGATTCAGTCCAATATTTGGCAGACCAGAAGAGATTGCTGTTACTGCGCAGCGCTCTCTTTCTTCGAAGTCACCGTTTTCGTAACCATTAATTTTAGTTTCTGAGAAGGTGTATCCTGGTAACTCACGTCGCATGAGTGAATATGTATCACTGGAGAGAAATGGGACACTGCATTCCAAGATGATGATCGCGGGATTGAGTTCGCGCAATTTGTTCACTGTAGGGATAAATTTCGCACCCGCGACAGGGTGTTGTGTGTCTCTTAACCCTTTTGGGCATAGTTTAGACATCCCCCAGCATGGATATCCGAGTTCAACGACGTCCAGTTGTGGTACTAAAGAAGTATCAAGTTCACTGATATCATCAACGATCGCTATTGCATCGGGGGCTGGAGTTTTCCAAACAGGGTTCCCTTCTAGTTGAATTGATATGGGCAGCTCTTCTATATCAGTGCTAAAAGCATGCTGTGTTCTTATATTGCACCGCTCCATTCCTTCTTTGATAGCTAGGCTCAATAACGCCAGTCCACTATAGACGCTTCCAAACGATAAAGGTCTTCTATTGATGAGTTTTCGAATTACTGTTTGTTCTCTTTCTAAACGTGCTTTATCAGCATTTGAGATTTGAATAGTAATAACGTTACTACGAAAAGTGACAGTAACTCGGTCTATCCCTTTGAAAGCTTCAGCCAATTTTTTGTTTCTAATCTCGACAAGTGCGCCTCGTTGAGTGTTCTTAACAATCATATCGCCAGTACCGGCTACTTTTTTGATGGTCACCTTGTGCTTTTTGATATCAGTTGAGATGTCGTCTGAAGCATTAAAATTGGCCGATTGTAACGCGTCACTGTTCTTTATGTAGACACGAGCGGCACCATTAGCCAAGTGTTTAAGTGAGTATTGAAATATCCTAGCTATAAACATAACACCCTCCAAAAATAACATATATTAGCATCAATATAATCTAATATATTAGATTAAGCAATGATAAGAATTCTATTTGAGAAGTGGATTTTCAAGGTGTTTGAGTAACCAAGACATTGAAGCAGGATCTATAGAGCTTATACAAAACGCCGCCCAAGTTAGTGTTATAACTTTTGAGCGGCCATTGGTCATTTTAGGGTTTTAGTATCGGGCACATGACCAGTCAGATGTGGCACTGACTTCATCCACCATAGTGAACGAAGCATCTAGAGTGCACTTGTATCCCGAAGTCGAGTTTGAATCCAATGGAAAGTGAACATCAATTTGGTAGCTGTTTGCATATTTTTGTTTACTCGGATGTGCGACAACATACGCATCTTTTGTAGTGTAAATGTACTTGGGGTGTACGATTTCGTTTGTATCTTGAATCAACGGTAGATCTTCAATTCTGTACCGGTTGTTTGTTAAACCAAGTGCTACTACTACACCTTTATCAAACGAAGTATCCAGTTGGCTTAAGTTTGAATATAGGCCATGCTGAGAATAGAAATCGTGGCCTTCATTTTCGTAGTAATTAGCCTGGCCATGGTACTGAGTTGCGACAAGGTCGAATGACCCTACTTTTCCGTTATCATATAGGTCCGTAAGGTTCAGAGCAGCAGTATCAAAGACAACATCGTTAGTAGGATTATGTACACCGATATCTTGAGCAGTGCGGCTAGTGATAACAATCTCACGATCAAAGTTATTCATTTGTGTTAAAGATACGCCCCGCGCACTACCAAAGTCTTGTGCATTCAACATATGTGAATACTCAGATTTTGGGACGTACACATGTGTTTCCACAGGAAAATATGTTTCCCCGAAGGCATCACTATTTACGCGACCAGCAAAGTTATGTTTCACCACATAGTAGTTTGATACCCGCTCACCGAAACCACCATTAAGAGCATATTCTTGCTCCACTAATGAGAACCACGCATTATTTGCAGTTGAGTTTACTGTTTGAACAACGTTTCCGATTGTTGAGACCTTCTCACCTGGATTAGGGTTTATTGTTGTAGAGGCGTGCGTGACGCCAGTTGATGCAATAAACACACATACAGCTATCAAGCTATTTTTCATATCATAAAGCTCCATTTCTAAAGTTACGTGTTCCGGGTAAAACCAACCATAAACTAGCATGTAAATCAGGTAAAACCCGCTAAAAAAAGCCTATTGTTTTTAATGTAACTTTGCAATATTTTAATCAGCAATGATATGATGCATTTATACGAGTTTATGAATGTAGCTAGAGATGAAGCCGACCAAGCTTATATTGTCATTAGGATTAATAGTGGGTTGCCAAGATATGGGGCCGTCTACAAAAGTGACTGAGTTTCTAGAGACAGAGATCACACTCGAACCACCATTCAAAGGGATCTATTTAGGTGCTGAATCTGACTTGGTTGCCATCTTTAATTATGGCGTCCTGGACGACACAGTGGAGATATACACGCCTAATGGAATCATGACTAAACCCTTTTCTCATTCTGATCAAAAACTTCAAGTCATTATGGCTAGTTCGAGTCTTGTGCAAGGGATCCCATTGAATTTCATTGTTACTGATCAGCAACTCATATGCACAACTTGCGCGTTCTATAGCTTAGATATGCATTGGCAAAAAACGACTTTTGCAGCGCTCCCAAACAAGTACAAATTAACTGAGGATCCGACAATTGGACAATAACAAGACTTCAAATATTTTCACGGCTGCTGTTTTAGTCATCATCATGTTTGCTATCTTCAAGCAAGCACGCGCTGAAGAACATCCCTTTCCTTATAAATACAATGCTTGGGATACCACCAGCGAAGAAGGTTGTTACCACAATGGAGAGTTCTTTCATGTAGGTGAAATTGAGGCTATGAATAAAGCTGATCTTGACGAATACATGTCTGCAACCGGGTATCGCGCTAGCGACGGATATGCTGTAATGATGCTATGCACCTATGACGTAGTGCCTAGTTTGGGTGATCATCCGAAACCAGGAGACAGAACCCACAAATGGGTGGCATATAGCTGGTATTGGTAGAGTGCACGTAGATTACTTGAGATATATAGTAGGTACCCGCCCCATATAACTTAACAGTTCAAGATCGTCCTCGTACGCGTCAAGCAGCTTTCTCTTACACGCTAAATACGCTCCAAGCTTTCCGTACTTGTTTATGCTTCTCTTAAAACAAACCCTCTTACCATTAACGACAGGCATCGCTCTGTAGTATTGATTTGAACTATTCTTGTCTGCCATTAATTGTGGCTCCAAGTTCTTCGGCAACTTATGAAAGATTTTGGGGTCGTTCAGGATTCGCTTCCAATGTTTTCCCCATGCCTCTATACCTATCTGGTCTCTTAGCTTCAAAGCGGAAATGTAACCCTGCTCCTTGCCTTGTTTAAGGTATCCTATGGACCGATTTGTCACCGTATCATCCGGTAAATGGATATGGATCTTATATGCGGTCTTAGTGACTGATAGAAAACGCATATCCAGTTCGTTGTTACGTCGTTCTGTCTTTTTAGTCATCTGGCCCACTTGAACAATCTTACTCTATCATCGGTTTTCAATTCTGATTGATATCGACAATGTTAGCAATATACACAACACCATCCCGTTACAATTTCTTTCAATTTGTAGACAGATTTGAAACCCGTTACATAGAAAATGAATATATATCATTGTTTAACAAAAAACACCAACTATCTGTTGAGAGTTGATGGATTGAAGCCTATTGTGATTTTGCGTTTTTGCATTATCACTAAGAGGAATGAATCATGTCAGCTCACATATCAGATAACCTAGCAATAGAAATAACCCAAGAAATCACTAGTGAACTACGTAACGAGATTGACGACAAGCTTGTTGATACAAGTGGATACCGTGCTTTAATCGTTCTAAAGTCACTTCTCCTACACTCACCGATACGCGTGCTTATAGCATTCGTTAGGATCACTATTGCTTGCTTATTGGCAGTCGTACTGACTTCTCTTTATTTCCTGGATGCCGAAACCGCCTTTGAACTCTCTAAATCCAGTGTCCCAGACCTACTCGCGCTAAGAGATGAGTTCTTCTCACTCTCTTTGACTTTGTCGGCAATATTTATGTCATTTTACATATTCTTCAGTGCCTTTCGTTGGGGAAGAAAATGCAGTCAAGAAGAAGCTGATATTCGTAAGAAGCAAGATGAAGTCGAATATTATGTCCAGTTGACCCTTGAAGTGATAAAGAGAGTTGAACAGAAGAAAACTATACAGCTGGAGAATAAGTAATGGAGAACACTATGGAGGCTTCAGAATTAATGAATGTTTCGTGTCTTACTGCTTTGTGCAAAGAGACAAAGCTGATTGGTGAAGCTCGACCATTCAAGGGGAGTCTTATTAAGGGTTACAATTTATCTATCGTAGACGAAGAGCAAAATCGTTACATAGTTTCGACCTATATTACTGGCGTCAAGCAATATAGAAACCCTGAATCTTTGCTTAAAGACGCCAAAAGGATTGGGTTGAATGAGGTGATTTTTCTGTTAGAAGATGACGCATAAAAAAATTGATTGAGGGGGACTCCCCCCTCTCATTTAACAGAATTTATAATGGCTTTGCAGTAAAGGCGACAATTGGCTGAACGTTTGTTTCAGAACGCTGAACACCAAATCCACTTATCCACCCTCCATTCGGCGCTGTAACAACTTGGTGAGTGCCTAAAGAATCGTACTCCACAAGATTGTTGTAATACCGGGCCTTCTTGTCTGTCCAGTGGTTAACTACTTCACCGTCATTGTACTTAACAAACACAGCACCGAAATACTGCATTGTCTTTCTAAAGCTTGTCCCTTCCTTTAATTCTTTTAAGATATAGTCAGGTGTTTGTGGGTACAACCATACATAGCCTGAAGGTTGCGAATTGAAATAGGTGCCCGTGTTGGTTTCTGATACAGGTTGCCAACTGTACTTTTGGTGGTGCCCGCCACGGCAAGTCATATATTTTTCTTCCCCCAATGTCTGGTCGTCATTAATCTTTCTGAGTCTTACTGCCATTGGATAGTGCTCGTAATATTGCGTAGCTTCCTCCTTTCGGCCTACCCCTGTGATAACCCAAGTTTTCCAATCTTTGGGGATACAAAGTACGTCTACTTTTTCACGTTCGTTAATTAACTCTGATTGCAATATCCATGGCATCGTGGGGTAAACAAGCGGGTATGAACCTAGGTCAACATTAAGTTCTGATAAAACCACATCACAACCGATTTGATTCATTTGGCAACGTTCATTCGCGTCTTTGATCAGTTCGAGTCGAGAAGAAACAGTGCTGTTATCTGATTCAAAAGCTGTAACAGCATCCTCATGCTTTTCGAAGTCAGTAAATGAAATCTTAAGTCGGTTCAGTTTTGATGTGTAGCTTTGGTACGATAACTCGTGAACATACATTTTCAGTATTTCATCGCTCGCATTACGCTCTTCAGGGGTGAGAATGGTATCTTGATAGTCCGCAGGTAAATCAACAGAATTGCGGTAAGAGAAGGTATTAACTTTGATGACTGCAGGGTTGGTTTTCACGGACTCAAAGTATGCCGAGTTAGACGTTATAGCGTTATTAATACTGCTTACGGCGTCAATACACTTGTCGATATTGTTCGTGCAACTCATTATGTCTGAGTTATTAAGCTCGCTGTAAATGAGCTCTGCATCTCCTCCCTTTACATGTGACGATATCATTATGCTGACATCCTTTGAGTGTTTTTCTTTTAGATAATTGAGGGTGGTTTTTAGCTGTGACAAAGTACCAACCACAAATTTTCCATTCGCCGTTAACTCTTCCTTCAATTCATAATTGCTAAATTCGAACAATAAACCAGTGACAATTTGTGCCCCCGTGTAAACCTCTGCCACATAACCTGTACCACATCTTAGCCGATACCCTAAATAATCCTTAGAGAGCAACTCATGATACTCAGGTTTCAGTTTCATCACTTCACCCTTATGAGGGGCAACTACCTTTTGAAGGTCTTTGTTTAACTCCATCAAGTAATACAAAGCAATTTGCCCATTACGTTTATTTACTTGTCGTTTGTACTCGAAATCTCCGAGGCTGACTTTACCTACAATCGAAAGGTCAGCCTTGACTTGAGCAAATTCCATTGCTGATTCAAGGTGGATCGTTTGTTCTTGATGGAAGGACGAGCCTTTGCTGTGTGGAACTATTTCTACCTCATAGTTCTGCATGCAACGATTCTGCTTTGGCTGATCGAATTCCAAGTCAACACCTGCCCCAATCACTGCTTCAAGTTCATAGTCCTGCCCTAGTGCATACTTCGAAGTTTCAATGGCACGAGGGTCAAGGAAGTCTATGTTGAATTCAAGTTCGGCTTCACTTTGATTGGATGGATCATACAGCGTATGTGATTTTACTTTGTAGAGTGACACTTCATCTTCACTTGTTTTTGGTGCTGTAACAGTGAACTCGTGTTTGTTTCCAACAGTAGGCTGTTCAGTGATTGTCAATTCTGGCCCCGATACATGTTCAAATTGAACGATAACCTGTTTATCGGGGTCTGCTTTCGAATAAACAGTGACGGAGTCGGTCGCTCGTTCATTCATGGTAATAGAAGTTGGTGCTGAGATTGTAGGGGCTACATTTCCTGATCCGCTTGATGACGACGAGCCGCCGCCGCTGTCGCCGCCACAACCAACTGACAGTGTTGCTGTCAGTGTAGTAACCAGTAGGTATCGAACTGTGAGCATTCCTTGAGTGAGCAGTTTCATTTTCATATCCCTCAATTTATTGGATTCAATCGCATACATAGCCACACATACCGGTTTGAAGATTACGACTTCAAATTACGGATGTGCGAAACTGGCACAATGAATAATTCCATTGCGAGTGTTGATAGGCATTAGATGCCGGTATTGAAACAGATTGGTGCGTTATGAATTGTTCATGGGGACCTCCAAATGCATGACAGTAAAAAATTTAAGTATTTAAATATTTCAGTCATTCACTTGGAGTTTTTGAAGATTACTCGAAGGATGACTGCTAGTAGTAGTAAAGTGTCATTTTTTATCCTTGCAGACTCGCCTAATCACTAATGGCCTGCGGCATAGTAAGTTACTTTGATGTATTAAGAATTGTTATCGACCTTAAAAAAGAGCCGACCTTTAAGAAGTTTGCACTACCCATCAAAGCTCATGTGCACTTAAATTAATAACTCAATTGCATTGGTATTGTCAATGTATTGAGGAGCGTTAATTCCAAAAAAATATATGATATATGATTTTGTTAAAGTGACCTTTGAACAATAACTTCTTCAACATTGAATTACGGGAAAGTCTGAAACCCTTGTAGTAAAGCATGGAGAGAGAAAATCACGGCGCATTTCCCATTCTTGTTTCTCGTTCGTGCCTTGAGCTCCCAGGAAAACACTTCCTCTCCCATACCGATTGTTTAAGGTATCGAGAACGTTCATCAATGCCGGGTCTTCAGGTTCAGCAAATAAATCAACTTGTCGCTGCCTATCAGAAACTAATTCGAGAGCAGCCACACCAATTTTGTAGTACGGAACATCAGGCTGAAAACATTGCTCAGCAATGTCGGTAACCGCCTTCGTTATTCGGGTCGAATCATTAGTCGCATACTCAAACGTATGGATCCGTTTAAAGCTCTTCGGATTGCTGTCATATGGCGATGTACTTGCAAACGCAGTTAACGTTCTGCAAGAACTTTTCTGTTCTCGGCACTTACGCGCAACAATACTCGCATGGAAACTCAGTGCTTGCTTAAGCGAGTTGATATCTGTTATTCGCATACCCACTGAACGCGTTGACATGATTGTTTGCTTATCGTCTCTACAGTCGTCCCAATTTAAACAGGGCTCGTTGTTGAGTTCCCGATGACAACGTTCAACATTGACATTGAAGTTACGTTGGATCTCTTCAACAGGTCGTGACGCGAAATCCCATGCTGTAGAGATACCCATATACTTCATTTTGGTTGATAACTTTCGTCCAATCCCCCAAACATCCTTGATGGGAGTCTTCTTAAGCGATTCGACTCGTTCTTTCTCTGTTTCAATCACATAGACACCTGAGTATTCGCGCTTTGACTTAGCCAGCTTGTTGGCCACTTTACTCAATGTGAGGGTATTCGCATAACCAAAGCTAACGGGGATCCTACAACAGCGCCAAACCTCTTTTCTGATGTTTAGACCAAATTGACGGACATCAGACAGCGCCTCGGTGTGCCCAGCCAAATCTAGAAAGATCTCATCAATCGAGTAACAATGATGACGCTGGGAGAAGGTACTGATCACGCCCATCATTTTTTGGCTAAGGGCAAAATATTCAGCATAGTTGCTCGAAAAAACTTTGACCTTATGCAGATCAATTTTGTCCTTTTGTTTGAAGTACGCTTCAAATTTTTTTATTCCGAGGTCTACCGCCATACGGTTAGCCGCGACCACAGCCCCATCATTATTCACCGTTACACGTTTTACCCCCTAAAATGTTATGAAAAACCTTTCTAAATAAAGCCTGTAGCCTGCTTTGTGTAATTCTCACCGATATTAAGCAATAAGTTGAGAATTTTTTGATATGGGGCTCATGAATTCTCATGTAGGAGAGGACTTTATAAGTACATACTAAACAACCAATTAACCCTGTTCGTACCGATTTAAATTAAATGTGCTCAAAAATAAAGATTCATACTAATTGCTACTACCAAGTCTGAATCGAGCTACAACTGAGTATTAAAGTATCATATTGTTGTAACTCATTTCTGGACAGAAACAATTTAGAGCCGAAGGGCGGCTCTGTGCCAAAAGCGGAGATTCGCATAAACCAACAACAATGACTGCTTTGCAGCTCAAAGCGGTCATTGCTATTTCAAATGCCAATTATGTTCGGTGACTTTTACTTGCGCATTCGGCTTAATCAAGTCTTGATCTAACATAACCTCAAATGCTGGTCATACCAAAGTGTGCTATGTGATGTTAATTGAAACATCAAGTTCGGTCATTATTTACGCTGTTCTGTCGATAAAGAAATGTCACTGCAAAATAATGAAGCATTATCATGGCAAGCCGCATACCATGGAACAAAGGCAAGATCATCGGCCAAAAAGCGCCGCTGCGCCAACAAGAAATTTGGTCTATCCGTGCCCGGCTGGAAATAGCCAACAACTTAAAGGAGCTGGCTCTGTTTAACCTCGCGATTGATTCTAAGTTACGGGGGTGTGATTTGGTGGCGTTGAAAGTCTCTGATGTGATGCGCTCTGGCGATATTCTCACTCGTACCAGTGTGGTGCAGCAAAAAACCGGTACGCCGGTGATGTTTGAGATAATTGCATATACCCGTGAGTCGTTACGCAAATGGATAGCATACGCTAAATTAAACGCTACTGACTATTTATTCCCATCACGAAAGCATACTGTACCTCATCTTGGCACCCGAGCTTACGATCGCATAGTCCATAAATGGGTGTCATCCATAGGTTTAGAAAGCAGTTTGTATGGCACTCACTCCATGCGCAGAACTAAAGTTTCTATTCTGTACAAGCGAGACAAAAACTTACGCGCCATTCAGTTGTTACTCGGTCATAAGAAAATCGAAAGCACAGTGCGTTATCTTGGTATCGATGTGCAGGATGCGCTTGAGTCTGCTGAAAATCTTGATATTAGAGTTTCTCTTTTATAGTTAAAATACTATATTGCAAAGCATACTAAGCTACTGAATTATAATGCCCTGTACTAAT
>NZ_JAPPTM010000028.1:0-45965 GCF_027587105.1 Vibrio sp. RW | reverse complement strand
GAAAGCCCGCTGAGAAATCAGCGGGCTTTTTTCGTTTTGAATTTGGTAAAAGAAAGCTCAAATACTATTAGATACGTCGTTAACTTATTCTGTTTCTGTAGAGTTTAGGTATTAAAAAGCAGAGCGCTCAGGCTCTGCTTTAATATTTTTAGCTGTATGTCTTTGCGACTAGTAAGGCCTATTTGGCTACGTTACCTGCCACGTTCAGCGCATCCCATGTGCGGGAGAATGGTGGTGCGTAGCAGAAGTCCATGTAACCAAGTTGCTGTGTGGTCATCTTTGCAGTGATGGCAACAGCTAGCGCGTTAATACGACCTACTGCTCCTTTCTTACCTACGATTTCACCACCTAAAAGAACGTTAGTCTCTGGGTTATAAACCAGTTTAACCTTGATGTCTTCTTGGCCTGGGTAGTAATCGGTTTGGTTCTTATCTGAAATGGTTGATACTTTTACATCTAAGCTGTGTTCTTTAGCAAGCCGTTCAGATACGCCAGTACACGCCAGTTCGTAGTCGAGCACTTTCAAACAAGACGAACCTAAGAAGCCTGACATATAGGTATCTTTACCTGCTAACTTGTCTGCCATCATGCGCGCTTGTTTGTTGGCTGTGGTTGCTAGAGGGACATAAATTGGTTTGCCTAATGCCATATGATGGACAACGGCACAGTCACCGACGGCATGGATATAAGCGTCTTCAGTAGCGCCATATTCATTTACCAATAACGCACCGTTTGCAGCTTTTGGCAGTTCGAATGCTTCAGTATTTGGTTTGAAACCGAGTGACAGGATCACGACATCGGCTTCTACGTTGCCGTTATCGGTTTCTACTATGTAACCACCTTGCTCCGCATCGCGAATTGCAGACACGCTACAACCTGTTTTAAGGTCAGCACCGGATTCTCGAATTGCTCCTTCGACCACTTCAATTATCTCTGGGCTGAACTGACGGCTCATGATGTGCTGTTCACGTTCGATGATCGTCACGTGTTTGTTTAAGCCGTGTGCAGCGTCGAATACTTCCAGACCGATAAAGCCTGCCCCAATAACACACACACGCTGCTTGTTACTATCCTTTAGCGCCTCTTTAACCGCCAAGCCGTCTTCCATGCTTGTTAGTGTGTATATGTGTTCTGGATTGAATTCACCGAATGATGGAACGATTGGTCGCGCACCTGTCGCAATGACCAACATATCGTAATCGATGACGCTTTCTTCATTTTGGTGACGTACCGTAATTTGCTTTTCAATGCGGTCGAACGACACCATTTCTGTTTCTACACGCACATCTAAGCCTGACTTAATGGCTTGTTCTGGCGTGCGAGAAATCATTCGCTCGGTGTCATCAAACATGCCGCCTGCAAAGTAGGGTAGACCACATGCTCCAAAAGAGATGTAACTACGCTTATCTAGAACGATGACTTCGTCTGATGGCTGATTACGTTTGTATTTTGCTGCGAAACTCATACCAGCGGCACTACCGCCTATAACAACAACTTTCATATTTACTACCTAAATAACCTGAACTCAGGAAAAACAGAAGAGCACTCACGTGGAGTGCTCTTAATTAAGTTTGAGAATTATACTGCTGCTTCTTTTGATACTGTCGCTGTAACGTCAGCGTCGTATTGTTCTGTGTTTAGCGAACCGTTTTTCTTAGCGGTTAGAACACCAGACAACATAGAGCCTGAAATGTTTAGCGCTGTACGAGCCATGTCAATCAGAGCTTCGATAGACACCAGAATTGCTACTACTGTGATGTCTAGGCCCATGATGGTTAGTACTGCTACTGCTGCGAACGTTGCACCGCCACCCACACCAGCGATACCGAATGAAGCAATCGCGATAACTACAATCAGCTGTAAGATGAAGCTTAAGTCTACAGGCATACCCATTACTTGTGCTGCCATGATTGCTAGCATTGCAGGGTAGATGCCCGCACAGCCGTTCTGACCGATACTGGTACCGAACGTCGCTGACATGTTTGCTGTTTCTTCGTCTACACCTAGGCGTTGAGTTTGTGTTTCAACGTTTAGAGGGATAGCCGCCATGCTCGAGCGAGAACCAAAACCAAACACTAATACTGGCCAGATTTTCTTCATGAACTTAGTAGGAGACAGGCCAAACATTGACACCATCACGAAGTGGATGCCGAACATAACGCCAATTGCAACGTAGCTTGCTAGAAGGAAATGGCCCATTTCAGCTAGTGCGAATAGGTCATTCGTCATCATGAACGTGGTCATCAGAGCGAATACACCGTAAGGCGTTAGCTTCAGGATTTCACGTACCATTGAAAGCACCACTTCTTTTGCAGAGTTGATGAAATCAACGAAGTTTTGCACTTTCTCAGGCTTACGATTCTTCACTTGAAGGATACAGTAACCAAGGAACATACCGAACAATACTGTCGATAGCGTAGAAGTACGTTGAGAGCCCGTTAGCATGTCGAAGATGTTGGTTGGAATGATAGACAGAGCCATACCAGACAGACCACTGCTCGCCATTGCATCTTGTGTTGCTACCAGTGAATCACCGCGAGATTCAATAGCGCTGTTTGTGCCAATTGTGCTTACTAGTGCGTTCGCATCGATATCAAATAGGTAAATACTTGCGATACCAACGGCTGCTGAGATTGCACAAGTGAAAAGTAGAATACCGATGATTTTGGGTGCGATACGAGATAGCGCGCCGCCGCCTTCAACGTTCATGATCGAAGATATCATCGCCACGAATACGAGCGGGATAACGATCATTTGTAGAAGTTTGATATAGCCTTTACCGAACACGGAAATTAGTTCAGCAAAGCCAGATGTCGCAACGTTACCGACACCGAAAACAAGTTGAATCGCGCCACCGAACAGTAAGCCAGCAGCAAGCGCACTTAGTACGCGGAAGTTAAAACTTTTCTTTTGCTTTTTGAAGTTCGACAGCAGTGCGTAGAACCCAAAGAACAGTATGCTTAATCCAATAAATGAAACGCTCATGAGAATCTCCTATGATACCCATTAATAACTAAGTCGGTTATTTTTTGTATGCGATGGCTTCAACTTCAACCAATGCGTCTTTTGGTAATCTTGCTGCTTCAATACAAGAACGAGCAGGTGCGTTCTCTGTACCAAACACTTCTGTGTACACTTCGTTAAAGGCTACGAAGTTCTCCATGTCTGATAGGAAGCAGGTTGTCTTAAGCACTGTGTCCAGTCCAGCATTACTCGCTTCTAATACAGCTTTTAAGTTTTCTAGAGACTGACGAGCCTGTTCTTTGATGCCGCCCTCAACAAACTGCATGGTTTCTGGAACGAGAGGTAATTGACCTGATGTATAAACCATGTCGCCGTAAGACGTACCTTGTGAGTAAGGGCCGATAGCTGCAGGTGCTTGTTCAGTGGCAATGATCTGTTTCACGATGTAACTCCTAAATTATTGGTTTTATTCTGATTTAAATTCACGAATAAACTTGTAAACCGCCTGACGGCTGATCCCAAGTTGCTCTGATACTTGTGTCGTCGTCTCTTTTAGCTCAAATACTCCGTTATCAAATAAGCAACGGATGATCGCTTTATTGCGACCTTTGGAAGAAATCGTCTCGTCTTGGTTAACTTCTTTGATGGCTGAACTCAATGCTTGCTGAATGACGTCATTCGCATTGTTGCTAAATGTCTCGCTGACAATGGTTTGAGGTACATTGCACTGCGGCATCAGCGTCTTGACGATTTCTGGAAATGGGAAAGATAAGTTCATGTTGATACACAGCATGCCGATCGGTTTTTGCTGTGGGCCAGCCAACACACAGGTGGTCGATTTCAGTAGGGAACCGTCTGCTGCGTTGGTGAAATAGCTCTTTGGAGAAACTTCGCCAGTCTTCTCGAATGCACTCCACATGCGTAAACCTAAATCGGTGATCGGCGAGCCGATTTCGCGACCTGTGTGATGACCATTGACGATCTTCACGACAGAATTTTCTAAGCTTTCAAATGAGTGAATAACTACCTCACAGTAGGGACCAATCAAGTCAGCAATTGTGTCCGCCAAGCGGAAGTAATTGCTTAAACATTCTCTGTCTTCATCGGTGAATCGAACTTGTTTTACATTCATGATTTCGGTTTACATTTTTGAACTCAATGACTGAAATCTACTCCTTTGGTGGTATTTGAACAAGATGCAGTTAACTTCTGTAAACCATAAAAGACGTTCAAAACATCAACAAATAACGAAAATTTAACTTAAATTAAGAGCGTAATTTGAACACGATCACCAAACCATCTTCGATATGGTTTAATTTCTTAAACTTCATCAAAGTTTACATATTTAAAACCAAAGGTTGCGTTTTTGAATACTTTAATGATCTAGGACAAGTTCTAAGGGGGGGGATAAAAATTGGCTCGACGGATGTTTCTTATTTGCGGAAATCTAGCTAGTAATTGTTAGACTGAAATGATTGTCGGTCGGCATTCTTTTTGGGTGGGGATTAAGGTTCACTTAAGAGGCTCTATTTACAAAAGATAGTCATTTGAAGGGAGGGATATCAGAACTTAGATAACAAAAAGCAGCCTGAGTGGCTGCTTTTTGCTCCTTCCTATTTACTAGCTGACTAGCTTAGCCTCGACTTGTCCAAGCGCGCGTTGGTACATAAACCATGCACAGGTTCCTGCAAGTACATTACCTACCATGGCGCCCCAGAATAGGCCTTCAATTCCAGCAACTTGGGAGCCAATCCATAAACAAGGCAAGAAGAAAGCAAACAGACGCAGTGCTGAAATCGTTAATGCGGTATAAGACTTGCCCAACGCGTTAGAGATCGACACCATCAGCATACAGATACCCAAAGGCCCTAAGCTGATAGGAACGATCAGTAGGTGATAGTTCAGAATCGTTGATACATCGTTGTCACTGGTCATGAGGTTCGCTAACCCGCCAGAGAATAACCAAGTCACTAGTGCGATGACCAATTGGAAACCTAACACGAAGGTAACGGCAATCTTCACAAGACTACGTATGTTGCCAAGGTTCTTTTCACCCAACATGCGACCAATCATAGGGGGCATTGACATGGTCAGTGCTAACACTGCCACAATTGAGAAAAACTCAAAACGAGATCCTAACGCCCAAGCTGCAACCGCTGCGGTGCCATAACCCGCAAGTAGTTTAGTCGCCAGCATAGAAGAGACTGGCGGTAGCAGTTGGCTGATCATCGCAGGGCCCATGATATTGCCGATGGAGCGAACACTCTTACCAATATCAAGATCGTGCCAGTCGAACGTCATCCAATGCTTCTTGGTCACTTTTGGGGCCACGATAAAGATGCCTGCGCCGAACGCCAAAATGGTTGCAATGGCTGCACCGTTGATACCCATGTCGAGCGTAAAGATGAAAATCGGGTCCAATACCAAGTTGATGATACTGGTCGCGATCATCATTGAGCCTGGCAGCATAGTGTTGCCATTAGCACGACAGACACTGTAAAAGAAGTAGAGTAGTGCACCCGTCCAAGAACTGACTAGCCAATAGATCCAGTAAGAATCAATGATCGGCAACACCGTTGGCGGCGCATCGAGAAGCTGTAAAATGGGTCCACGAAGCAGATAGATGATGACCGAGAAAAGCGCGACACTCACGCTTCCCATTACAATGACTAATCCACCAAGTTGTTTGGCATAGCGTGTTTCGTTGGCACCAATGGCTCTCGCAATGACTGCCGTTGTAGCGATACCCAGCCCGACCTGAATACCAATGATGATCATCTGTATTGGAAGCGTGAAACCTTGAACTGCGAGCGGCAGAACACCCAATTGACCAATGAAAGCACTGTCTACAAGCTGGAAGCTCATTAGTGAGAGTACCCCAAACAGCATTGGCCATGTCATTGTATAGAGTTGTCGGCCAAGAGAAGGCGAAGGGGTTGTAATTATCGAATTCATAACACTCTTATTAGTCTTGAAGCAAGGCTTATCACTGTGACAAACCCCTCAATGTAGATTTTCCTCAAGGATAACGTAAGGTCAGTTCGATACCAATAAATGTTACCAGATCTATACATATTCAGCTTCGACAGAGAATAGTGGTCGGTGTGACTAGCGTTGAGGAAAATAAAAAGCCAGTCACGATGACTGGCTTTGTTGACTCTGCTTATTAGGCTAAGTGTTACTTATCCGTAACGTTACCTAACTTCAACCACGTGTCGATAACCGTATCTGGGTTGAGTGAAACAGAGCTGATGCCTTGTTCCATTAACCATTCTGCTAGGTCGTCATGGTCAGATGGACCTTGGCCACAAATGCCCACGTATTTACCGGCTTTGGTTGCTGCGTCGATAGCCATTTTAAGCATCGCTTTCACAGCTGGGTTACGCTCGTCGAACAGGTGTGCAACGTCACCTGAATCTCGGTCTAGGCCAAGCGTCAGCTGTGTCATGTCGTTTGAACCGATAGAGAAGCCATCGAAGTACTTCAAGAACTCTTCTGCCAAGATCGCATTGGATGGCAGCTCGCACATCATGATGACTTTCAGACCTTGGTCACCACGGCGAAGATCGAATTTAGCCAGAATGTCGATAACCGAGGCCGCTTCGCTTGGAGTGCGAACGAATGGAATCATGATTTCAACGTTCTTAAGACCCATCTCGTCGCGAACACGTTTGATCGCTTGAGTCTCTAGCTCGAAACAATCTTCGAATACTGGTGAGATGTAACGAGATGCACCACGGAAGCCCAGCATTGGGTTCTCTTCATGTGGTTCGAACTCTTTGCCGCCTACTAGGTTACTGTACTCGTTCGACTTAAAGTCAGACATACGTACGATCACGCGCTTAGGCCAGAATGCAGACGCGATAGTCGCGATGCCTTCTGTTAGTTTGCTTACGTAGAAGTCGATTGGATCTTTGTAGCCGCGAATACGTTCACTGATTTCCGCTTTTAGCTCGTCAGTTTGAGCATCGAAGTTTAATAGGGCTTTCGGGTGAATACCGATCATCTTGTTGATGATGAACTCTAAACGAGCAAGGCCAACACCTTCGTTTGGAATCTGTGCGAAGTCGAAGGCGCGATCTGGGTTACCCACGTTCATCATTACTTTGGTTGGCAGCATTGGTAGCTCATCAACTTCAGAACGTTTGATCTCGAAGTCGAGCTCACCTTGGTAAACGTAGCCAGTTTCACCTTCAGAACATGACACTGTCACGGTATCGCCGTCGTTTAGGTTACTTGTCGCTGTACCACAACCAACGATTGCTGGAATACCGAGTTCACGAGCGATGATCGCGGCGTGGCAAGTACGGCCACCACGGTTAGTAACAATCGCAGAGGCTTTCTTCATCACAGGTTCCCAATCAGGGTCTGTCATGTCTGTTACCAATACGTCGCCTTCTTGAACCAGTGACATTTGGTCAAGAGAATCAACCAAACGAACAGGGCCTGAACCGATACGTTGACCGATAGCACGGCCTTCAACCAAGACATCCGCCTTGTTATTTAGCTCGTAACGCTCGATAACGTTTAGGTCGCTCTGAGAACATACGGTTTCAGGACGAGCTTGAACGATGTAAAGCTTGCCGTCGATGCCATCTTTTGCCCACTCAATGTCCATTGGACGTTGGTAGTGCTTCTCGATGATCATCGCTTGTTTCGCTAGCTCTTGGATCTCTTCATCGTTCAGTGAGAACTCGTTACGCTCTTGCGTATCCGTGTCGATGATATCAACTTGCTTGCCGATCTCTTGGTTGGTCGAGTAGATCATCTTGATCAACTTAGAACCAAAGGTCTTTTTAACAACTGGGTAGTGACCCGCTTCTAGCATTGGCTTGTGAACGTAGAATTCATCTGGGTTCACAGCGCCCTGTACAACCATTTCGCCTAGACCCCAAGAAGAGGTGATGAATACCACTTGGTCGAATCCTGATTCAGTATCAAGGGTGAACATGACACCTGAAGAGGCCTTGTCTGAGCGAACCATACGTTGGATACCCGCAGACAATGAAATGCCACGATGATCAAAACCTTGGTGTACACGATATGAGATAGCGCGGTCATTAAATAGTGAAGCGTAAACGTGCTTGGTTGCTTCTAGTACAGCGTCGATACCTTTCACATTAAGGAAAGTTTCTTGCTGGCCTGCGAAAGAAGCATCTGGAAGGTCTTCTGCGGTTGCAGATGAACGAACCGCTACAGACAATTCTTCGTTGCCTTCAATTAGTTCACGGTAGTTATCACGGATGTCTTGCTCTAGTGATTCTGGGAAGGGGGCCTCTAGAACCCATTGTCGAATCGTTGCACCTGTCTTACGCAAGGCGTCAACGTCTTCAACATCAAGTTCATCAAGTAGTTGGTGAATGCGTTCATCAAGACCTTTGTAATCAAGAAAGTCGTTAAACGCATACGAAGTGGTAGCAAAACCATTAGGTACAGAAACACCAGCATTGGACAGGTTAGAAACCATCTCGCCCAGTGAGGCGTTCTTACCGCCGACTTTGTCGACATCTTCCATGGATAGGCCATTGAACCATAGGGTATTATTTTGCATTTATTTCTCCAGAAACATAGCAAGCATTGTAGGGATTTAAAAGCAAACGATTACGCAAAGGCTAAAAAAAATGTTAAGTATTTTTCAAAGCTGTGGGGGACGTAATAGTCAGCAGGGTTTCGTTATATATATTATGGTGTCTATCCTACTCAAAATAATTTTAAACATTAAATAAAAAATGCAAATTGATATCCAAAGTCGTGATGTATTCTATGTTTCTGATGGAACGGCCATAACATGTGAGACTTTAGGGCATGTTGTTCTAGGTCAATTCCCATTCGAAGCTAACGAAAAAACCTTCCCGTTTGTTGAAAGTGAAGACAAACTTTCTGATTTATTAAAAGAGATTGAAATTTCGTATCGTGAGACTGGTAACCAGCCTCTGGTCTTTTTTTCGATTGTGATTCCGCAGATTAAGCAGCAGCTTTTGGAGGCACCAGCGCACTGCTATGACGTGCTAGAGAGTATTGTGCAGAAAGTGCAAGACGATACCCAGATGGCCCCGGTGCCTAAGTTGCAGCGTTCACGTAGTGTTAATAAAGATTCAGTGAAGTACTTCGACCGTATTGCTGCGATTGAATACACGCTGGCTCATGATGATGGCATTACGCTTAAAGGGCTCGAAGAGGCGGATATCATCCTATTGGGTGTGTCTCGAAGCGGTAAGACACCGACAAGCTTGTATATGGCAATGCAGTTTGGTTTGCGTGTCGCAAACTACCCATTCATCCACGACGATTTAGCGCGCTTGAAGCTGTTGCCTGAATTTGAGATCTACCGACACAAGCTATTTGGCTTAACCATCGATGCAGAAAGGCTGACGGAGATTCGTGAGAACCGTTTAGCGGGCAGTGAATACGCGAGTGACTCGCAATGCCTGTATGAATTGCAAACGGTAGAGTCGATGTTTCGCCGAGAAGCGATACCTTACATCAATACGTCTTCGCTATCGGTTGAAGAGATTTCGACACGAATTTTGGAGCGTACTGGTTTGAGAAGACGCTTGTTGTAGCAAAAGAGAGTTGAGGAACAAAAGAAAGTTGAGGAGTAGCATAAAATCGAAGCTCACGATGATAGGTCGAGGCGCTTCGATTTTCCGTTTAGGTTAGCTGTTGATGATTTATCGAACGAACAAATTATCGAAGAAGCTTAATGCTGAGCGTTTTGCTCTGTTTTTCGAGCCAATGCTCAAGTGCTGGTGGCCATGTGATGCTTGACTCAACACAGAAGCCACGTAGCATCGAGAAATAGAGTGCTTGATCAATGATAGGCAGTGATGACTCGCCATTTTCTAAGTCCAGTAAAAGCTCAGCATCTTTTAGCAATGGGTTGATTTGTTGGACGTATTGCGGTGTGTTTTCTAAGAGTTCTTCAAAGTTAAAACCTTCTGTCTCTTTACTTGCACGCCAAGCTTCTTTGCTTCCCACAGAGCGATATTCAGCCAAATCGAGATTCCACCAACGTGGGCGTCCAATCTGTTGAGTGAGAGGGAACGAACGGTTTTGGAAAAGTGTAGCCTGCTCTGACGGTTCACGTTGTTCGTTGCTTGATTTCAAATCCATGAAGTAAGCGATGATGTCTAAGCTTTCAGCCATGATAGAGCCATCGTCTTTCTGTAAGACTGGCACCATCTTTTTACCAATAAGGTCGATAAGGGTTTGGGCGTCATCATAATCGACAGAAATAAGTTCGATGTTCAAGCTTAGAGATTGGGCAATGTAGGCAACTCTTGCGCAGAAAGGGCAGTGGTCGTAGATGTAAAGCTTCATAGCTTCCCTCAGTTCATGGTTATTATCAGTATAAGATGTTGCTAATATACCAGAAGATGTTGTTAAAAATAAGCTTTCTCTAATAACCAATATCAACTGAAAATAGGCAAATTGTAAGTTAAGTGATTTATTTTAAAGGGTTTTTGTTGGTGGTATTAGCCACTGGTAAGGGCATTTATTGTGATGGGGAAGCCAATGGAGAGCACTGGGGGAGAATTGCTGATATAAAAAAGGCTCTGGCTGATCGTCCTAACAAAGAGGAGTAGCCAAAGCCTTAATTCTGTTATCTTTAGCAGAGTGGCTGCTAAATGAGCGGAGTAATCAAACTATGCTTTTTTAAGGTCTTGCATTGGGTAAGTTAGCGGCATTGCGCCTTCTACCGTTGTAACGTGAACGTAGAAACCGCCAGCACTTAGGCCCGTTACTACCATTTCACCAAGATCAACCCCTTTTGTTGCCATAACGCGATCATCAACTGAAAACATTTTACACACCTTCAACAAACTAAATAAATACGATGGATATCGAACGCGAATTTAAACAGATCGAACTTAAATCAACTAATCCGGTTCTTTGTCGTAAAGATTAAATTTGGTTATGCATAAATTAGTATGTCTTCAAAATCAGTATTTTAACGTGCTGGGTAGCTCTATTTGTCAGCAGGGTAAACGACACCAACTTGCTGACGCATCTCTGTAATTAACTGAGCAACGGTTAAAGCGCGTTGTTCTGCTTGAGATTCAGTAGTTTGATCGCCACCAATGCAGTCTGCAAAGGCTTGTGCTTCATAACTCATTGAGTTTTCGCTCTGTAATTGAGTGAGGTTCTCAATACTGCCATCACGGTAGTGGATCTTAACATCGGTACATTCGGCGATATGATCAATGATGATAGCTCCAAACTCTCCTTGGATCTCACTTGGCGCATAGGAGTCGCTCACTTTGGAGTGCGCAAGGGTTACGTCAAATTCTGGGTATTGGAAGATTGCACAACCATGAGCATCAACGCCTGAATCCAGTAGCTTTGCAGAAGCCTGCGCATTTTCAGGTTTGCCAAATAGTGCGACTGTCGCAGCTACACAATAAAAACCGATGTCGACCAACGAGCCGTTAGAGAAAGCGGGGTTGAAAGTATTTGGCTTCTCTCCATTTAGATATTTTTGATAGCGCGAGGAATATTGGCAGTAATTGATGTGTGCTTTATGCACTTTGCCGATTTTTTCTAACCCCAATTGAACTTGTTTAAAATTCGGAAGAAATTGAGATTTGTACGCCTCAAATAACACCACATCATTTTGTTTGGCTATTTTAAACATTCGAGTCGCTTCATCAATATTCGATGCAACAGGCTTTTCACAGATAACATGCTTGCCATGCTCCATCATCAATATTGATTGCTCGCAATGTAATGAGTTAGGTGAAGCGATGTACACGGCTTCGATAGTGCTATCATTCGCTAGCGCTTCGAGTGAATCGTAGTTTGTTTTAACGTTAAACTCTTGCGCAAATTGCGCGGCGCTGTCTAGGTTACGTGAATATACCGCACCAAGTTGCATTGATTGTGTGTCATGGGCAGCTTGAACAAACTTTTGTGTAATCCAATTGGTGCCAATTACAGCGAACTTTATCATATAGGTATCCATAGTTAGCGTATTAATTCTGTAACGATAGTAGCACTCAACGACTATAAATGTTCCCCTGATTTGCGGAACAATTCCCCTGAAATTACAGCCTAGTATCTGTCAATGATAGTGATAGGGCCCCTGAGGCAGCCTGTATAACAGTGCACAACTAAGCCTTTTTTGCTAAGGTTTCATTGAAAGAAAATAAGGTAATGATATGCAAATTCGTACTGCCAAAGTCGCTGATATACGCTCAATCTTAGAACTCTCTGATCAGATAAACCGTCAACATCATCTTGGTGCTCCTATGGTATTTGCGCCACCTTCACAGGGTTTCGCCGACAGTGAGGAGTACTGGTTAGGCATGATGATCGACCCTTTAGGGACTTTCTTGGTTGCGGTTCATGAGCAACAGGTGGTTGGCTTTTTAGCAGGTAAAGTGACGCAGAACAAAGGGGTAAGTTTTATTCAGCCGCATAAAGTGGCGAGAGTGAGCACTATTGTGGTTAATGAACAGGTCCAGAATCAAGGTGTTGGTCGATCTTTGATGAGGTCATTTAATCACTGGGCTCAATCTAGGGGCGCGATTGAGCTTCGACTGGAAGTGATGGAGTTCAACCAGCAAGCTCAAAGGTTCTATGAGTCGCTAGGGATGGAAACTCAGTCACGAACCATGTCTATGCGTTTTGAGGAGATTTAAGGGTGCGCTTGCTTTGGTTTTTATTTGTTTACTTAATGTTGTCGACTCACGCTCTATATGCTGCATCGGAATCAATGTTGGAAGAGTCTGTTTACGGCAAAAAACTGGTCGTAGAAAAGATAGCTTCAGATGCGATAGCGATTGAAACTATGGTGTTTGAGTCTGCTCCATCTAATCGTGCGACTACTTCATCAGTAACCACAAATCCAAAGCATGTCACTGTTCTTACTGGTGGTACTCTTAAAAATAATTCTGCTGAAGGGGACTCTAGCCAACAAATTGCCCAACTCTCTCAACGATCATCTCGGCGGGTTTACCTTAAGCCAGATACCATTTCTGAATTAGAACCGAAGTTACCGGCAGTAACTCTGGTTAAGGTCGATAAATCGAAGCGTCGAATGTATTTATTAAAAGGGGAAGAAGTCATACAGGAATTTCGGATTGCATTAGGCAAGCAGCCCAAAGGGCATAAACGCTTTGAAGGTGATCACCGCACGCCAGAAGGTCAGTATCAACTTGATTATATTATGGAAGATTCTGACTTCTATCGTTCAGTACACATCAATTACCCTCGCTCTTCCGATAGGCAATGGGCAGAGAAACATAATGTAACTCCTGGAGGTAATATCAAAGTCCATGGTATTAAAAATGGTGAACTGCGTTCACCTAGCTTTATTCAAAGCTTTGATTGGACTGATGGTTGTATTGCACTAACTAACCAAGACATGGATGAGTTTATTCAACTCGTAAAAATGGGCACCCCTATCCATATCGAATGGTAGTTGATAGCTGCCCATACTCGCTTTTGTTTGTTATCGAATTTTGAGATTTCTAACGGTTAATTTTTAACTCTCCGTTCTATTTCTCAGTGCTCGGACTATCAATTTATAGAACTGAATTTGTTAGGAAAATCAGTAAATATCGCGTCCACGTTTGAGAGAAATTTGAAGCGAGACGGATCGTTTACGGTGTAGCACCAGGTTTGAATGTTTGCTTCGTTGAGTGTATCGAGATCGCTCTGATTAACGTGCTTATAATTCATGTGACAGCTGAACGCTTTGACTTCATTAATCAGCATCAAATCAGCTTGAGTCAGTTGCTCTGTGATCACTCCAACTCGGTATCTCGGTAAGTGACGAGCTATCTCCGTTATAACCTGGTGGCTGAAGCTAGATAGCAAGACCTTATCGGTGTCTAGGTTTGAGCGAATTAACTCATCGTGCAATAGATCAACCACATGAGGCGCCTGATGTCGGCTATCGACTTTAATTTCTAGGTTGACGCTAAGACTATGTTGCTCAACAAGCGCGAGCAACTCTTCCAATGTCAGTATTTTTTCTCCAGCGAACTGTTCAGACTTCCAACTGCCAAAATCGAGCTGACGCAGTTCTGCAAGGGTGTGTTCATCAACACGCCCTTTGCCATCGCTACAGCGCTCCAGAGTGTGATCATGGCAAACCACAAGTTGATCATCCTGGGTTGGTTGAATATCTACTTCAATCCATTTCAAACCGAGCTTAGCAGCTTGCTCAATGCTTGCTTTGGTATTTTCTGGGTGAGTACCTGCTACCCCACGATGACCTACGATGATAGACGACATAATTAATCCCTCTTAAAGACACACCGCAAAAATGCATTAAATATCAGTGTACTCGATTACGCTAGAGCCGTCGTTAAGCTTATCGCATCTTCGTGTGGCTCCTGTGATGTGACGTTATTCGGGTGAATGCGTTTGCCATGACTGTCAAAAATGTGCAGGTTGGATTTATCAATACTCAACCCGAGCGGTACCGCTTGGCATAGGGTCGTCTCGGGTGTTACTGCGATAAATGGTTGTTCGTTGACAAGGCCATGAACTAATTGGTTTGGTCCTAAAGGCTCAACGACGTTGATACGTAATTCAAGCGGCAGCGTGTTCATGACCAAGTCTGCGCAAACATCAGAGTGTTCTGGGCGAATACCAAGCGTGATAGCTGTATTTTTTACGTGGGCGTACTCGGGTAAATACATCTGTTGATCGCCAATTTCAAGATAACCGTCGTCGATTGTGGCTGATAAAAAGTTCATCGCAGGGCTGCCAATGAAGCTTGCAACAAAGGTACTAGCAGGCTGGTGGTAGACTTCTTTTGGCGTACCAACTTGTTCAATCTGGCCTTTGTTGAGAACCACTATTCTATCTGCCAAAGTCATGGCTTCAACTTGATCATGAGTCACGTAAACACTGGTGACACCGAGTTCGCGCTGTAGCTTTTTAATTTCTAACCTCATGTGTGCACGCAGCGATGCATCTAGGTTGGACAGAGGCTCATCAAATAAGAACAGTTGTGGGTCGCGGACGATCGCTCGTCCCATTGCAACACGTTGGCGTTGACCTCCGGATAGCTTGGCGGGTTTACGGTCTAGGTATTCTTCGATTTTCAGCGTTTTGGCGACTCTCTCAATTTTTTCTTCGATAATATGCTGGCTGACGCCGCGATTTTTCAAACCATAAGCCAGATTCTTATACACAGTCATGTGTGGGTAGAGCGCATAGTTCTGAAAGACCATTGCGATATCACGTTGAGCTGGCTTTTCGTTATCAACACGGCGACCACCCAAGTGAATTTCACCACCAGAGATGCTTTCCAGGCCAGCAATAGAACGTAGGATAGAAGATTTTCCACAACCAGAAGGGCCAACCAATACAAGGAACTCACCCTTATCGATATCAAGCGAGACATCTTTGACAGCGCGGTGACCATTTTCGTAGGTCTTTACCAAATTCTTAAGACTTAACATGATTGGTTGATTGTGCTTATGTCCTTTGCCCGCTTGATTATGAATTGACATCGAAGTGCCCTCCGTTTTTTGGTGAGAAGTTTGGTGACTTGTTTGGTGAGATGTCTTGTACTCATCGAGTGATTGAATGCGATTGTCTTTGATCAGAATCTTTTTGTTATTATTTTTCACTTTCTACTAGCCCTTTTACAAACCAACGTTGAAATACAATCACCACTAAAACAGGTGGCAACATGGCTAAAATTACCATGGCGAAAACATAGTCGTAGCGCGGTAAACTGGTTTCATTGATGTTGTTGAGTACTTGTTTAATACCCATCACGATCGTGTTGTAACCTTCATCTGTTGTCATCATGATCGGCCACAAGTACTGGTTCCAACCCACCACAAACATGATGATGAAGATCGCGGCGATCATGGTTTTAGACAGCGGCAGTAAGATATCGACAAAGAATCGAAATGGGCCTGCGTTATCTAACTGAGCGGCTTCGAGCAGTTCGTCGGGAATCGTTTTGAAGAACTGCCTGAAAAAGAATGTTGCAGTGGCAGAGGCAATCAAAGGCAGAATCAAGCCGGTATAGCTATTGAGCAGCCCAAGCCCAGCGACAACCTCATAAGACGGGATAATACGAACCTCTAGTGGCAGTAGCAGGGTTACGAAGATCAACCAAAACCAAGCTGTCGCGTAGGGAAGCCGGAAGTATACCAAAGCAAATGCCGCCATCATTGAAATGATGATCTTACCAATCGCAAAACCTAGCCCCATGATCATCGAGTTGGCGATCATCTTGCTGGCGGTGACTTCACCACTAAAGCCCATACTCTTGTTCCAGGCTTCGCTATAGATAGCTGTAAAGTTATCGCCTGGTAGCCACTGTAAGCCATCGCTGACAATGGTGTTTGGGTTATGGGTTGAACTGGCGAATATCAGCCAGATTGGGACCAACATAAACAGCATTCCAGCAATTAAAATTAGGTGGTCAGTGATCTTATTACTTTTCATTATTTACTCCTGTCGTGTTCAAACCTAGCTGTGATGGGCTAGTAATGAACACGCTTTTCTACAACGCGAAACTGGATAAAAGTGAGCGTCAGTACTAACAGCAACAACACAACCGATTGTGCCGAGCTGCCGCCCAAATCAGCGCCAACAAAGCCATCGCGATACACCTTGTACACTAGTGACGTTGTGGTACCGCCTGGGCCGCCATTGGTCATGGTGTCTATCACGCCAAAGGTTTCAAAGAACGAGTAGGTGAGGTTGATGACCAACAGGAAAAATCCAGTAGGTGCGAGTAATGGAAAGGTAATTGTCCAGAAGCGTTTCGAGTCGCTGACACAGTCTAGCATTGCAGCTTCTTTTACCGCGTAAGAGATAGACTGAAGACCTGCTAGAAAATAGATGAAATTTACTGAGACTTGTTTCCATACTGAAACCAAAACCAGAGCAAACGTGGCATCCACAGGATCGGTCTGGAAGCTGAAGTCCCAACCCACCACGGCAAATATTTCAGTGAACACGCCAATGTGTGGGTTAAACAAGAAAGCACCAATTACGCCTGCGATTGCAGGAGCAACCGCATAAACCCAAGTGAGCGTGACTTTGTAAGCGCCTTGTCCGTGAATGATGTTGTCGGCTTTTACGGCGAGCAGCAGCGCTAAGGCAAGCGATAAGAAAGAGACCACAATCGCGAACATTAAGGTGAAACCAATTGAGCTCAGATACTCACTCGATTCGAATAGCATTTGGTAGTTTTCGAACCACACGAAGATGGAGGAAGTGCCCCAAGGATCTTCTAACATAAATGAAAGGTAAACCGCCTTTGCCGCTGGGTAGATAAAGAAAATCGCAATGATGAGTATCTGAGGCGCTAAAAATAAGTAAGGCAACGGAGAGTGAAAGAATTGTTGACGTTGTTCCACAGGGTAGTCCAAAAAAGTTAGTGACAGTGACCACTCGCGCGATATCAAGACATGCATCCAGTTGAGTTATAGTTTTTGGAGCAAGAAATGGCGCTAGTGAAGAATCTCCTCACACCTTGCCATTACGTTTTTAATAACGCAGTGACAAGTGGTGAGGAGCAATGAACAGCTTTGGTTCGCTAAGCTTTTGGCTCAGTTATCTGCTTTGGTTAAAAAGCAGAATTAGTTCATCGTACGAGCGAAGCGTTTCAGTAACTTGCTGCTTTCATCTTCGACTTTATCTAAGCTGTTTTTGACGCTAGAGCGGTCAGCGAAGATGTTGTCGAACTCACGGTGCATCACTTCACGAATCTGTGGGTAATAACCTAAGCGGTAACCCTTAGTCCATTCGCCAGATTTTAGGCTTAGCTGCTTAACACCCACTTCGGCG
The DNA here is from genome assembly GCF_027587105.1 of Vibrio sp. RW. NCBI lineage: Bacteria > Pseudomonadati > Pseudomonadota > Gammaproteobacteria > Vibrionales > Vibrionaceae > Vibrio > Vibrio sp. RW. The sequence continues at coordinate 28,229 of NZ_JAPPTM010000028.1, read as the reverse complement.
TCAGGTTGCTCGTTGTAGTAACCAGACTCTTTCGCTAAGTCATAAGCGGCTGTTGTGACAGGTACATAGCCAGTTGTTTTGTGCCAGTAAACTTGAGTTTCAGGTTTGGTCAGGTAATCAAAAAACGCCGCGACACCTTTGTCTTGTTGCGGTTTGTGACCATTGAGAGCAAACAGAGCAGCACCACCAATGAAGGTTAAGCCAGCATCCGGGTTGACCGATTTCCAGTATGGGAGGTAAGTGGTGCCTAACTCGAAAGATACGCGGCTACGTAAACCACCGAACGAGCCTGAAGAGCCCATCCACATTGCCACTTCTTGACGTTCGAAAGGAGTTTGGTTCGCATCCCAATCGCTACCGTAATATTTGTAGTAGCCTAGATCTGACCACTCTTTCATCTTGCTAACGTGCATCATCATGTCTTTGGTGTTGAACATGATTTTAGTCGATAAGCCGTCATAGCCGTTGTTCTGGTCTGATACTGGTAGGTTATGGCGTGACTTAAAGTTTTCGAACATGATCCATGGTGTTAGAGATTGAGAGAATGCAATATGACCTTCTGCTTTCAGTTTCTTAGCCACCACTTCTAATTCTTCATATGTTTTGGGTGCATCGACACCGACTTCGGAAAGAAGATCTTTGTTGTAGTACAGAACCGGGGTAGAACTGTTGAAAGGCATCCCGACCATTTTGCCTTCGTTATCAGCGTAGAAATTACGAACCCCCGCTAGGTAATCGTTCGAATCAAAGCTGTAGCCAGACTCAACCAGAATATCTTGTACTGGTTTCGCGACGCCTTTAGCGTTCATGATGGTTGCTGCACCCGCATCGAAAACTTGTAGAATATTTGGTGCTTCACCTGCTCGATATGCTGCAATGCCCGCTGTTAAGGTCTCAGTGTATGACCCCTTGTAGATTGGCGTGATCTCGTAATCGTCTTGTGATGCGTTAAAGTCTGTCGCAATTTTATTGACGGTTTCTCCAAGTTGGCCGCCCATTGCGTGCCACCAAGTGACTTGAGTCGTTGCGAAAGCTGGCATTGCTGCTGTTGCCGAAAGAACGCCTGCTAAAATTAGCTTATTCATCTTAGTTTCCTTTTGGATGAAATTCGTATGAGATTTTGATCAAGAGTGTTAACGAGACGGTAGGGGTATCGTTTGAAGTTATCTTGAACAGGGCATATTTCACTTACGTGGCTAAATCGTTTCAGTGGTATGAAAGATTCATTTCGATTTTATTTAAGGGGGAAGGTTAATGATGGTTTGGATAGTGACTTTGTTCGTTCCTCTATAAAGGTTCGCTCATTACTGAAAGCCTCTTGATGAACAGGCTTTCAGTAAGATAGAGAGGCAAAATTTTAGTGCGCGATGTCGAGCTGGTTGTCTTTAACGCCGTTAATACGAAACCAACCTGCGATACTGAATCGCTCGGTATTTGTTGTTAAAACCTCGTGTGGAAACTGTTCAGATAAGAACACTAACAAACGACCGGATTTTGGTGGAATGGTTGCGATGTGATTATTGTCTAGGTCGTAAATGATTAACTCACCTGCGTCTTCTTCCGTCCACTCATCATTCATGTAAAAAACCGTGGTTAGGCGGCGGTTTTCATTGCCTTTGAAGCAGTCTAAGTGCTTCTGATAGAAGTCACCTTTTTCGTATTTGGCAAAGTGCGCTTCGTACTCGAATAGGCCTAAATAGAATGCTTGGTTTGCAGCTAAACGAATTTGCTCCATTTTGTCTAAGAACAGAGAAGCTGGCTCTCCTGTATCGCGATTTACCCACTGAATTTTGTCACTACGAATAGTCGATTCTTGCGTTACGTCATCGTTACGGCCAATCTTAGCCTTTTTCCAGGCTTCTGGAATGCAATCCTTCAATGCCATCACTTCTTCGTGAGTTAAGAAGTCATCCCAAACAAAATAGCCATGGGTAGAAAGAGCATCGATTAGTTGATTCATGTATAGCACTCTGACAATAAATTAGAGGCGCATATATAGTCCTAATAACTCAGGTCAACAAATCACGTATTTTGTCGTCACGATTTATATCTTTATTTTACCAGCGGGGATTGAAAGGAAAAAATTGGAGAAGTGAGTAGTGAGCCTATTGATCGGCTCACTACTGCTTGATTATCGCCCCGTTGATCCTGTGGCGAGGGCTTTGATTTTTACGACTTCGAATGGTCGGGTCCCTGTATCTGTACCGTTATTTAAAGCCGCGGTTCGATCAAGTTGATTGACCGTTATATAAATATAACCATCAGGACCAAATGACATGCCATCAGGCCAAGTTTGGTTGTCTGATAGCGTGGCAATAATTCGGTACCCTTGTGGGGTGGACACTCCGATTGCATTGTTTTCTATATCAGTAACATAAACGTTCTGAGCGCTGTCTACCGTAATGCCATCTGAATAAGATTTATCAGCGTATTTTTCTATATTGCTTGCGACTGTCTGTCCGTTGTTGTCAAAGTGGCTCGCTTTTACTCGATAAACGGTGCGACCATTGACGGCCCCGAAATAAACCCATTCGTAAGATGGATCAATGGTGATTGGGTTTAAAGCAAAACCGGTTTTACTGTCGGCTTTCATCGACGGGTGATTTTCTGCTACACGCACCGCTTCCCCTGTCTTGAGATCTACGGTTACAAAGGCTGGAATTGCTTCACTTTTCAGGTCATTTTGAGTCATATCGGCGATTATTATACGCTGTCTTTTTTGGTCTAGCGCAAAGTCTTGGAGGAAGCTTGTCGGTTTCAAAACGGAAGCCGGTATTTTTATCGTTTTGACCAGCGTCTCTTTATGAGTATCCCAACCAGTTATGGTATGGGTTGCTAGATCTAGGATCCACGCGACTCCGTTATCATCCGTACGAATAGCAATGACGGCTTTAAATAGAGAATCATCACCTTGTGCATATTTCATCGTCGGATATGGCGTTTGATTTCCAGCTACACTTAACTCGATGACTTTGGTTGTTGGGTTGTCAAGCGGATGAACACTTAATAATAAACGTCCATCCGGTGTGACGGAAGGGTTGCCCGGACGTTCAGTCATTGTAGCAACAACGGTAGCTTGTTCTGGCTCTGGAGTCAGTTCAGTTTCTGCATACGCATAAGTGGATAGAATAGCGCTCGCAAGAACGGTATTGATTACTGTTTTCTTCATTGTTTTCCCCTTAGTAATTGATGTAAATGTTACTGGAAGGTTGTCAATTTTCAACAGTGCTATATTTGTTATACTTTCAAATTTTATTTGATAATAGATTGAAAAGTATTGTTATAGATAGCTAATAACGGCGATGTTACTAAAATATAAATGCTCTTAAGTGTTAAAAATCAACTGCATGTAACGGACGTTATTACACATACTTATTGATGAGGTATTCGGCTAAGGTTTTTATTATCGGTAGGCAATGATTCAAAAAATTACATTTCAGTCATATTTACTATATTCTGATGAGCATAATTGTTTCAAAATTGTTAAGTTTTACCCATCAGCAGGGACAGCGAATAGGAATACAATTTGCAGATTCATACAATCAAAGGTTATATCCAAGACATGTATCTCGTAGAGTACCCAGACAGGCTGCTGTTACTTGATGGCGCATGCCGAGCGGATATTCCCCATCTTAAAGCTTTCATTGAAGATGAGCTTGGTCGTGAATTTAATGACCTGCATACAGTGGTCGTGACACACATGCATCCAGATCACGCGGGTGCAGCACATAAGCTTAGAAAGCTGACTAACTGTAATTTGGTGGCAGCGAACCGAGATAAGGACTGGTATCAAGGAGTCGATGGTATATTGATGCACCTAACCGATCTTGCCCTTGCTAGGTGGATGGCAAATAGGCTTGGTAAGCCTAAAGCAAACCTATGGTATTCAAGAAAGCTAAAGCCGGATTATAAGCTGTCGGATGGTGACAGCATTCCGGGTTTTGATGACTGGTTGGTTCTAGAAACGCCGGGTCATACCGACAGAGACCTGTCCGTTTATTGTCCTTCGCATAGCGTCGCTTATGTGGCTGATTTAATGGTGGAGGTTAAAAAGAAACTGATTCCGCCGTTTCCCATCTTTCATCCGAATCAATATCGAGAGTCGGTATCTCGTATTTATGACATGCAGGTTGATACTTTGCTGGTGGCGCATGGAGGACAGGTGGATTTTAGTCAGACAGCCTTTGAACACTTGCTAACAAGTGCCCCAAGAAGACCGGTGACTCATTGGCGTGTAACGAAAATTAAAATGAAGAATTTACTGTTATCTATTTGGCGATTTGGTTTTCAGTATCATGGTAAGTCTTAGAAAGTAAGTGGAAAACCGCAACACCAAAAGTACTGACTGTAGAAAGGTAGGACATAAATAGGTAAACAAAAATGCCCGTTACGAGACGGGCCTTATTTTGTTATAACCTGTGGTTCGGTTACGATGATTTGGATTAGCGAGTCAGTAGGAATTCACCTGCTGGATCAACAATCACTTTGTCGCTCATTCCTTGACGACCAAGAAGCATCATGTAGGTCATGTCTTGACGGTTGCTCAGCGTGATATCGATAAGCCACTGTTGATCACCTATTTTAAGCATAGTTTCAATGACACAGCGAGTTTCTACTTCACCGTTTGATGACTTGATTCGTTTACTTGCTTTTAATTTGGTTTTGCAGCGAACTATTTCTTCAAGGTGGTAGATGTCTGGGTGTAAATCAAATTCAACGTAGCTTTCACCGTCAGTTTCACTGCAGAGCAGGTTATCCACATGTAGCGAAGAGGTTTTAGCCCCTGTATCTACACGCGTATGTAATCCAGTTATCCCTAACTCCGGTAAGCAAATTGCTTCAGTGTTCCCTATGATCATTTTCTGATTCATGTTTTTTCCAATCATTGGTTTACGGCTCATTTAGTTATTATCGCGGTTAAAGCGATTTTTTAATAGTTAACCTTTCAATTAGCCTTTGCCGCGAGTGCGGTTTGCATTGGGCTTAGCATTTTTTTCGACAAAGTCAAAAATCATGTCAGCAACATCTTTTCCAGTCGCTTTCTCAATACCTTCTAAACCTGGGGAGGAGTTAACTTCCATTACTACAGGGCCATTTTTAGATTGTAGAATATCGACACCACATAGGTTTAATCCCATGATTTTAGCTGCATTAATTGCTGTTGCACGCTCTTCTTTGGTGAGTTTTACCAGTTGAGCCGTGCCACCACGGTGCAGGTTAGAGCGGAATTCCCCCTTACCAGCTTGACGTTTCATTGCTGCAATTACTTTGTTACCAACAACAAAACAACGGATGTCTGCGCCGTTTGCTTCTTCTATGAACTCTTGAACCAAGATGTTCGCTTTTAAGCCCATGAATGCTTCGATGACGCTTTCAGCTGCTTTGTTTGTTTCGGCTAGAACAACGCCGATACCTTGAGTTCCTTCAAGAAGCTTGATAACCAGTGGCGCGCCACCTACGTTTTTGATCAAGTCTTGAATCTTGTCTGGGCGACTCGCGAACCCTGTTTTTGGTAAGCCAATGCCTTTACGAGACAGCAGTTGCAGTGAGCGTAGTTTGTCGCGAGAACGGCTAATAGCGACTGACTCATTGATACAAAAAGTGCCCATCATTTCGAATTGGCGCACAACAGCAGTGCCGTAAAAGGTAATGGAAGCGCCAATACGTGGAATAACAGCATCGTATTGAGGTAGCTCTTCACCCATGTAGCGAATCTTCGGATTGTTACTCGCAATATCTATATCACAGTGCAGCGTGTCGATAACATCAACATGGTGACCACGAGCTTCTCCTGCCGCTTTTAAGCGAGAAGTAGAGTATAGGTTTTCATTGCGAGAAAGAATGGCGATACGCATGGCGTTTCCTTAGTTAATACCTGATTGGTAACTGCAAATAAATGAGTTGTTCTCTGAGCTTTCAGTTTTTCTGAGGCTCCTTGCTTACTTTGGAGCGAACCTTAAGGCTTTTCGTTTAACTAAGAAAATGAATTAAATTTGTCGAGTCGACAACGTAAGTTTATCGAACGAATGAGTTACTGGTACGGCGGGGTTGAAAAGGTATTTGGAAGGAAAAAGCGAGTTGAGACCTAACTCATGTTGGGGGTGGAGCATATTAAGTGGTACTCAACTCGCGTAAACTCGGTGCTAAATGTGTACTAATAACGCCAGTTACATAGCTCTATAAGTGTTCTCAGTGCTTCTCTCTCGAGCTTGCTAGACGTATTTTTTAGCTTATTAAGATAGTATTTTCTCATGGTGATTACTTCTCTTGTATTAGGCTTTGGCGGGAATACGGAGTTCCTTGCTGACTTATTAATTATGGTTATTTAATAGGAACTAATAAACAGACATGTTTTTTAATATCTGTTCCTATTTTAGTCTTTTATCACTACTTTTGGGCTAATGTGTTTTATAATGGGCTTAATCAGGAAGGGTTGTTTATAAAAAGGTTCATTATTTGTCTGATCTAAACATGATGCGTTACTACACAAGGCTGAATTCGTTTGAGCCTAACCGCTCACACTCGGTGACTTTAACTGAGGTTGCAGACAAATTATTTACTAGTTTGCGCCATGCTCGAACCTTGTTAGGTAAAATGCATCACGCTGAATGGGTGGTGTGGGAGCCAAAAGTCGGCAGGAATCAACGATCTAACCTGACCTTGTGTTTTAGCAATCAAGAGCTGACTCAACATGTTGCCAGTAAACTGATAGAGCAAGGTAAATACGAAAAAGCACTTTCTATTTTGGAAAATGACCGTGCAATATTTGGGTCTCTACTCCAAAAAACATCTGGTGCAACGATTCGTGAAGGGCTACTGCATGTTCAATTGACTTACAAACGTAAGTTTGAGGATTTGTTCCCACATCATATTCATCGCAGTAGTGAACGATTTTTGATCAGGCAAGTATTTAGCTGCCTCGTCACTTGTAATGGCAAAGGCGAGTTAAAGCCTGAGTTGGCTCATCATTGGGTGTACGATTCTGAAAAATTAACTTGGACCTTTTATTTACGCCCTGGCCTTAGCTTTCACGATGGACACCCAGTCGATGCGAAGCAACTTGTGTCTTTGTTTTCTGCCCTACAAACCTTACCTTTTTATCAGACAGAGTTAGCTCATGTGGCTTCTGTATACAGCGATCAACCATTGAGAATCAGCTTTCAGTTAACTAAAGCAGACACTGGGTTTGCAGGTTTGCTTGCTGGCGTTAAGTATTCGATTCAACCAGCAGCTCAAGTCGCCCGTAAACCGACGCCATTAGGATCTATGTCTCATGCCGTGATTGGAACTGGCCCTTTCAAAGTGGTGGAAAGTAATAACGAGCGCCTCAAACTAGCTGCATTCGAACATTACTATGGCTGCCGATCGTTAACCGATGAGGTCACCATTTGGCAATTTGAAGAATCGATGACGGGGAGCGCTCGCTTTGATGATAGCCAAATGCAGGTTTCGCCTTATCAAGACTCGTCTTGTTTTCATCAATTGGGGAAAAGTGATACGGAACTGGTGTCTGCAGAGAGTGACGGCCTTCGTAGCCGAGTCGAGGACGGGTGTTTATTTATCCTATTTAATCAGAATTCAGCAGTTAAGCCACTCAATAATGAGCAGCGTAAGTACCTCTCAGGGATCGCCAACCCGCAAGCTATTTTGTCTCAATTAGAACAGAATCAAGGGTTGTTTAGTGTATCTTTGGCTCAAAATATACTGCCAAGTTGGCAAAGGTTATATCGAACGCCTTCAAAGGAAGCTCAACTTCCTCAAAAGATGACTATCGCGGTTTACGACTACTATGCCTTATACCGATGTGCTATTTGCGTATCAGATATACTAAAAAGATACGGCGTTGATGTTGAGGTGAATACCTACAGTTTTAGAGAATTGGCTCAGCTGTCCCAGAGTGGCGAGCTAAAGGAGGATTTGGTGTTGTGTAATTTGAACTTAGATGACAACACACCTTCTTCATTGTTCTCGTGGTTGATGAATGATCCCGTGTTGCATTCCGCACTAGGGGGGACGAACAGCAACTGGCTGAAACAGCGTTTGGATCATCACAAAGCCTCCGTTGAACTGCCTGACTACTTAGCAGAGTTGGAACCTATCGCGTCCACGTTGATTTCTGATTATTGGTTGGTGCCAATGTTTCATCACTTGCAAACTGTGCGTTTCCAAGGGATTTTGAAAAATGTCGCTATCACTAACTGGGGATGGCCAGAATTCAAAAACGTATGGTCAGCCGATTAGTGACAGGTACTGATGGCAACATTTGATACTGGCGGATACTAATGATGCTTAAGCGTCAGCGTTAAAGTTCACTGCATGATCTGTATTTTGAGGCTGTTTACGGGTCAGTCACCGCTTTTTTATTATGTGATGTTCAATAATGTGCTTATTACTTTACATTAAATTAGACATTTAGACGTCTAGACGTTGACAAGCTCTAAGTGTGACATTAGTCTGCTCCTCTTCTTGTTTTATTGCGTTGATGTTCCATGTCCAATTCAAAAAATTCTAATGCTGTTATTGCCCCTTCTGCAGTTGCGCTTATCCCTCTGATTGTGTTCCTAGCGCTGTTTATTGGCGTAGGTACGTACTTGTCACTGCAAGGTGTCGATTTTGCTTTCTATCAGCTTCCAGCTCCGATTGCGGCTTTGCCTGCTGTGATGCTGGCGTTGTTGCTAAGCAAAGATAAATTGAACCGTGCTATCGAACAATTCTTAGGTGGAGTAGGTCACAAAGACATTATCGCAATGTGCATGATCTACCTATTGGCGGGGGCTTTTGCGGCCGTGGCTAAAGCTTCTGGTGGCGTCGATGCGACGGTAAACCTTGGTCTATCGGCTATTCCTACGAGCATGATTCTGCCAGGTATCTTCCTGATTTCAGCTTTCATCGCGACAGCAATGGGTACGTCGATGGGGACCATTGCTGCCGTTGCACCGGTGGCGTTAGGCATTGCAGATTCAGCAGGCATGAGCATTCCACTGACTGCCGGCGTTGTTTTGAGTGGTGCGATGTTTGGTGACAACCTGTCTATCATCTCTGATACCACAATTGCCGCGACACGTTCGCAAGGTTGTGAGATGAGAGATAAGTTTAAAGAGAATATCCGTATTGCACTGCCTGCTGCTCTTATCGCGATTGTTATCTTTGCTTTCAATAGCACGGCAACTCAGGTTCCTGAAACAGGTCCAATTGAGTGGCTGAAAGTGTTGCCTTACATCACTATCTTAATTCTTGCGGTATCGGGCATGAATGTTTTTGTCGTGCTAACGATTGGTATCTTACTGGCGGGTGGCGTGAGCCTAGGTTCTGTTGAGAACTACGGTATGACGGATTACGCTCAAGATATCTATGCAGGCTTCGGCAATATGCAGGAGATCTTCTTACTGTCGATGCTGATTGGTGGTTTGAGTGAGCTAATGCGTCGCCAAGGTGGGTTGGCGTTCCTGACTAACTTAGTCAGTGGTGTGATTCGTGCGTTTGGTTCTTCACACTCTAAGCAAGCGAATGGCCGTGCGAGTGAGTTAGGCATTGCTGGTTTAGTATCTATGGTGAACCTATGTACTGCAAACAACACGGTAGCGATCATTGTTTCTGGTAGTGTGGCTCGCCAACTGGCGGAAGAGAACAATGTGTCTCCGCGTCGCTCTGCAAGCTTGTTGGATATCTTCTCCTGTGTGATTCAAGGTGTGTTGCCTTATGGTGCACAAGTGCTATTGCTCGGTTCGGTGTTTAACTTATCGCCTTTAGATATTATCACGCACTCATACTACTGTTTTGCACTTGCAATCGTGGCTGTGGTTACTGTGTTTATTAAACACTCGGCTCGCCAAGTTGCTCAAGCATAATCATTATTGATTTCGTTAAAAGGCTCCCTCGGGAGTCTTTTTGTCGATATATTATGTTTGTTGTCTGTCCGTATTCAAATCTTAATGAGAACTAATTGCAATAATGCTTTACTTTATTTATGGTAGCGGGCTGATGTAGTTACGGATAGCCGGATAAAATGAACGACCCTATTTTCTTTGAACACCTTTTTGAACACGCCAAACAGGTGACTCCCTATTTAGATGGTCAAATCACTCCTCTACCTGAAGCTGAAGCTAACCTCGCTCATAAGCTTATTCATAAAGAGATACCTAGCTCAGATACTCTGCGCGAGCTTTATGAAAACCTTAAGAATGAACACCCAGAAGCAGGGGCTGCATACTGGTTGACTCGAACCTGGACACTGCTTTGCTGGCAGCCTATTTACGTTGCATTTATCTCTATTTACTCTTGCCGCGGTTTACCTGAATTATCCTCAATGGCTCAGCAGGTACACCCTAATTTTATTGGCGGCTATCAATTCCCTTCAACCGCTTATGTCACGGGTTCAGAGGATGAGTTGGTTACACGTGCAGGCCAAGAGCTAGTGTCACTATTTGATTATTTTCGGGAGGAAATGAGTAAGTGGACGCGGATTCGCCCTGGATTCACCAATCATCTGTTTGCCGATGGGATTCTTGGGTGTTTGGTGAAACTGAGTCAATACGCTCCTGAATTACCTGAAGCGTACTTACTTGAACAGGCTCGTTTGTGGCTAAATGCCTGTGCTTTGCCAGAAAAACTTATCCATTCGATTCATTATCATGAACATGAGAAAAAGCTTGTTTTGGTTCGAACCAGCTGCTGCTTAGTTTATAAATGCCAAGGGCGTAAATTGTGTCGCGATTGTCCAAGGCATCCGGACAATAAACGCTAAGGTGATTCTACCGCCTCAGTGTTACGGTACCTCGATACAGAGTAAGCGATAATGAGTATCGTGGCCGAAAACAATATGCACAAATAGATCGGATAAGTGGGTGAAAGGGTTGCCATGAAGGCAAGTAATGATGCCACTCCATAGCCTATCGTGTGTGCCATTGAGAGGTAACCTGCAACCGCACCGGGAGCATCATTTTGTTGTTCTGTTGCGGCAGAGGTATAAGCTGGAACCAATAAAGCGGCCCCGCTCGCGACTACTGCCATTGCAATGCAAAGTACCCAAATATTCGTCACGAGAAATAGAGCAAACCCCATCACCATAGCAAACGCACCAAGTTGATACATGATACGTGGTGTGAGTTTTTTCTTTTTGATTACCAATAGTTGAGTACCGAACGTGCACGCAGCACTGATGGTCAGCAATGCTCCTATGCCGTCACTGATCTGGCTGGTGGACCAATCAGTTATTGAAGAAAGTAAAGGCGAGAAGCTATATTGAAGTAAAGCAATGGCAGCACACAAGAATAATCCACTCATTAGGTATGGATATAGCGTTGGATTGGGTAACCAGGGCTGTGGGCTTTTGTTGTTGGTTTCCTGTTGAGGTTGGTTTGGAATCGGAAGATTTATAGCTCCCATCAGAGCGATACAAGGAAGCGTAACCATGATCATCAATGGCGCAAAAGGGGATAACTTTAATGCCAATATTGAGATAAGTGGTCCGACTAAGCGGCCTGCGCTTAACCCTATGCTGACCGATGTGATGGCTTGAAGTCGGTTTTCCTTACCGCATAAGATAATAGCCCAATGTTGGCTTGCTGGCACCATTCCTGAAACAGTGCAGCCGTAGATAATGCGAGCCAATAGTAGCCCAGTGAAATAGAACGGTATGTAAGAATCCTCACCTTTACTCAAAATCGCAAATAAAGCCAAAAATGAGAAGCTAATCGCCATGCCAATCAGAGCCTGAATAACTACTTTTTTAGGCCCGTGTTTATCACTGTACCTCCCCCAGAAAGGAGCGGATGGCAAAAATAGAAAGCTACCAGTGGCTATCAAAATAGACCATGTTGACAGCCCAAATGCGGATTGTTCTACCAAGAATGGTAGCGAGACCAACAATCCATTTTGCCCAATGCCCATGAGAGCTGCGGCCAAACTTATAGTGGCTAATTGAACGCGTTTGCTATTTGTTCCTGACATATCTTGAGGTACTTGTGGCGATGGTGAGGACGACAATGAATAGCATTGTTAATGATAAAACTGTTCATTGTGATAATAATTATCATTGTTATTTTGTTGTGATAAGATTAACGGCTTGTAGCTAATAACACAACTGCGTATTTAATTATGTACCGACTTGTCGATGCGTCGTTTGAAATCGACGGCAACCCTATTCTTTCCGCCACGAGCTTGACTTTTGAACCTGGTCAAATCACTACGCTGCTAGGGCACAATGGCTGTGGTAAGTCGACGCTGATGAAATTGTTGAGCCGCCAAAATGTTCCTACTCAAGGACAAGTTCTCTTGAGAGGTACACCAGTCTCTCGGTTCAATCATCTTGAATTTGCTCATCAAGTGGCTTACTTGCCTCAACATCCACCAATTACTGACGGCGTCACTGTTCGAGAATTAGTGTGTTTTGGCCGTTATCCGTGGAAAGGCGCCTTTGGTCGCTACAGCAAAAAAGACTATGCGATTGTGGATGATGCTATTGATAGAGTTGGATTAAATGCCTTCCGAGATCGATTTGTGGCGACCTTATCTGGTGGTGAAAGACAACGCGCTTGGATAGCGATGCTATTGGCTCAACAAAGCCAATGTATTTTGCTCGACGAGCCGACGTCTGCACTAGATATTGCCCACCAACATGAGTTGCTATCTCTTATCCGCGATCTCAACCGTACTATTGGCCTGACGGTTATCATGGTTTTACACGACGTCAATATGGCGGCTAAATTCAGTGACCACCTGATTGCGCTTTCTTCCGGTAAGGTTATAGCCTCAGGGGTTCCTCAAGAATTTATGACCCGCGAGACGTTAATGCAGATCTATGGAATTGATCTCGCCTTATTCCAGCACCCAGAAACGGGTCAACAAATCAGTTATATCCCTTAATTAAAATAAATAGGATTCGGTTGTGAAACAGTTTGTGATGATGTTTTCTATGTTTCTAGCGTTTGCTACTAATGCTATGGACCTTAAACATGAAATGGGTGTTGCCTCTTTTGATTCTATCCCTGAAAAAGTGGTCGCTTTAGATTGGGCATTAACAGAGGCCGTCTTGAGTTTGGGGGTTGAGCTTGAAGGCGTGGCGGATATTGATGGTTATAAGCAGTGGGTCGTGGAGCCAGTTCTGAACTCAAATGCCACCAACGTAGGTTCTCGGCGTGAGCCTAATTTAGAGCTGCTTACTACGTTAAAGCCCGATGTCATCTTGATCAGTAAACACATGGCGGCAGCTTACGAGCGGCTCAATCAAATTGCTCCTGTCGTGGTTTTTAGCGTTTATAGCGAAGATAAACAACCTCTTGAGTCGGCAGAATCCGTGACGGTGTCTTTAGGTAAGTTGTTCGGCAAAGAGCGACAAGCAAAGAAAGTGATTCAACAGACTAAACGTGTATTGGCAGAGAACGGAGCGAAAGTACGAGCCGCGAACAAGGGAAGTAAGCCTTTTATTTTTGCTCGATTTATTAACGACAAAACCCTGCGGGTTCATGGACAGGGTTCGCTTGCACAATCAACGCTTGATGCGATGGGGTTGCGTAATGACTGGCAAGCGCAAACGAATCTTTGGGGATTCTCTACGGTAGGAACTGAGAAGTTAGCAGAGCACCAGCATACCAATGTCATGTTGCTTGGACCTCTTAAGGAACAAGAATTAATACAGCTCTCTCGCTCACCTCTTTGGCAAGTCATGGAGTTCACGCGCACCGATTCTGTTCATGAACTCCCTGCGATTTGGACGTTCGGCGGGCTTATTGCTGCGCAACGTTTTAGTTTCCATATTAGCGATAGCATGAATAAACAATGACAAATACCGCCATTAAGCTTCCTAATCGGTCTGTGGAGCGCGTTAATTGGAAAGTGACGATGTTGCTCCTTTCGGTAATCATAGTGATCGGTATGTTACTGCAAGTGACTGCACCATACTCTAAAGGTGTTGAACTGATTTGGGATACGTTATTCCACTTTGATGCGTCGAATTATCAGCACTTGATTACCCGGCTAACTTACCTTCCTAGACTAGTGGTCGCATTAGCATGTGGTTTTGGTCTTGCTGTTGCGGGCTCTGTGATGCAGTTTGCGCTACGAAACCCTATCGCATCACCCACTACATTAGGGGTTGCGGCGGGAGCAGAATTAGGCATGGTTCTCGGAATACTGTTTCTGCCTGTTGGCTTAGCCATACCAGCATTCATTCCTGCCTTTATTGGTGGCTGTTTAGCGACGGCGCTGGTTTTTTCGCTTAGTGCTGCCAGAGGTTTCTCACCTCTACACTTAGTGTTGGCAGGCATGGTGGTGAGCTTGTTCTTGGGATCAGTGAATACCATGTTACTGATGCTAAATGAACAAAGACTTACCAGTATTTTTGTGTGGGGATCCGGTGTACTTAATCAAAATGATTGGTCGAGTGTTCAGACACTGATTCCTTTGATTTCCTTTCCAACCTTCTTGTTATTACTTCTTCATCGACCACTGTCTGCGCTGCAGTTTGGCGATAATGTTGCGACCTCGCTTGGTATTAACATTAAACACGTCAAGCTGTTGTGTTTGTCTTTGGCTATTTTTATCACCGCTGCGGTAGTCAGTGAAGTAGGACTCATTGGGTTTGTTGGCATCGTTGCTCCCGCCATAGCGAGGATGTTTGGTGCGAGATCGTTAAGGCATCAGATTGTGGTGAGTGGGTGGATCGGTAGCCTAATGCTATTGATTGTTGATTTAGTTATTCAGCCTTTTTCAGGCGTTGGGGGAGAGCTGCTTCCTACCGGTGCCATGACAGCATTGATTGGGGCGCCATTTTTGCTTTGGTTACTACAAAGGGCCAAGTTACCTTCGGAATTGAAAGCGCGTAGTGAGCAGGCGGAACGCTATAAGCACGTAAATACGAAAAAGATCATTGTGATCATGTTTGGCGTGTTGTTAGTCGCTGCTTTACTCGCTGTTGTTGTCGGGCGAGATCAGTTTGGTTGGACATTGAGTTTCAATCAATCCTTATTGCGACTGCGTGCGCCACGGGTATTGGTTGCGTTAATTGCAGGGATAGGACTCGCTGTTGCTGGCACTATTATTCAACGAATCTCAAACAATCCAATGGCAAGTCCCGAAGTATTGGGGATCAGCTCTGGTGCGGCTCTTGCGCTAGTACTCGGGACTTTAACGGGGATAGCGATTGAACGAGAGCAACAAATGGCTCTTGGGACTCTAGGTGCTGTATCGGTGACAGTATTAGTGTGGTTGGTGGGACGAAAACACAACTTTGCTCCCGCACAAACTTTACTCACTGGCATTGCATTGAGCGCAGGGCTTGATGCCTTGCTACGTATTGCAATGAGTTCCGGGAATGAAAATGCAACGGCACTCCTTACGTGGCTATCGGGTTCAACTTATCTGGTGGCTACTCAAGATATCGTCTTACTATTGACTGGCGTTGGTTTAGTCGGAGCTTTTGCATTAGCACTCAATCGTTGGATAGAGATCATCAGTTTAGGGGAGGTAACGGCTAATAGCATCGGTGTGAGCGCCACCACGGTACGTTTAGTCTTACTTCTTTTGGTCGCGGCGTTAACGACGTTGTGTACCATCGTAATAGGGCCATTGAGTTTTATTGGCCTGCTTGCACCGCATATGGCCCGCTCTCTGCACCAATATCGGGCCGTGCCACAAATGTTGACCGCTGCATTATTGGGGGGAATTGTTATGGTCATTGCCGATTGGTTAGGTCGAACTTTGTGGTTCCCTTGGCAATTCCCTGCTGGTCTATTGGCTTCATTAATAGGTGGGGGTTACTTCCTGTATTTAATGAGGCGTTAATAAGATAACCCTTCAGTTTTAGCAGGAATTAATGCGATATTTGCAGTCGATCTGTACGTGATTATAGAGGCCAGAGTACCGAAAATTCGAGTGCTCTGGCCTTTTTATTTGTCGGTATGTTATTGATAAAATTAATATTTGTAGATTTGTTATTTATTTTTGTCAATTATTAAAAAATTGGTTGATTATGCAAATGATAATAATTAGCATTCTCTGTATTGGTTTGGTAATAATAGTTCGAGAAATAATATGAATCGTAAAAACGATCGGCTCAATCTCGAGAATTCAAACAAACAGGTCCGAGGTAATGACCCGTCCATTGCTTGTTTTCTCAACTCTCTCGCCCGCGAAAGTCAGTTCATTCAAATTCAACGTTCTGAAGGCCGGTACATTTTCCAGTTGTCCTTATCAGAAAATAGAGTGATTCAAATCCCTCTAAGTTATCACTCTGAACTTGGCAGTCATGAGTATGACCTACCTGCATTGCTCCTTACAGAAGACGCGTATCACGCTTTATCTATTGAAGACCTGATCGACCGTGAACTGAGCACTATTAAATAGTGCATTTGATACGTAATGGCTTTGCTGTTTTGGACAATTGGTATTGTCTTGTCTGCTTAAGCCATTGAGTTAAGAATTTAAGCCATGTATGAACCACCTGATGGGGGATGATGACATTGGTTTATTTAGCAAAGTAATAATGAAGGACATCACATAAGCCTTGATGGTTTTTGGATCCTTCTCTCCATAAAAATAGAGAATAAAATGAACGTTAAAAAAGGAAGTTTTCCACTATCGACTGTTGCTTTAGCGGTTGCCGCTGCAAGCACAATATTCCCAGCCCAAGCTCAACAAACAACAACTGAAGAAAAAATGGTCGTTGTTTCAAGTCGAACTCCTAAAGCGATCAGTGATATCCCCGGCACTGTTTGGTATATCGATTCGGCGCAAATTGAGCAGGAGTTTCGTGGTGGTAAGTCACTTGGCGAGATTCTCTCGGCAACTATCCCGTCGTTAGACGTTAGCAGTGGTGCTCGTACTAACTATGGTCAGAACTTACGTGGACGTAAGATGCTCGTGATGATTGATGGTGTATCTTTACAATCTTCACGTCCAATCAGTCGTCACTTAGATTCGATCGACCCGTTTAACATTGATCGTATTGAAGTGTTGTCGGGTGCCACTTCGATCTATGGTGCGGGTGCGTCTGGTGGTGTAATCAACATCATCACCAAAAAAGCGGATGGTAAAGCGCTAGAGTTTGAATCGTATGTGGGAGGTTCATCAGGCTTTAATTCAGGTGAAGACTTTGATTACAAAGTGGGTCAATCAATTTCTGGTGGTAACGATAAGGTTACTGCTCGTGCATCTGTGGTTTATACCGAAACCCAGGGTTTCTTTGATGCTGACGGCGACATCGTAACGCCTGATATTTCTCAGGGTTCGTTACAGTTTAACCAAACGGTTGATTTTTTGACGACAGTTGGTGTGAATATCTCTGAGACGAAGAAGCTGAACTTGTTAGCTCAATACTACGACAGCCAACAAGATTCACCTTACGGACTTTACATCGTTAACAATAAATTTGTGGATGTGAGAAAAGGTTTTTATTCTGACCGTGAACATGGCACTGAGCGTATGATGTTAAGTGCGTCTTACGTTGATGACCAGTTCTTAGGGCATCAACTTATTGCTGAAGCGTCTTACCGTAAAGAAGATCAGACCTACACGCCTTATTATCAATCTTCAGGTCAACAAATAACGGATGTTTTCTCTTTAAAAACAGCCTTAGCGAAGAGTTTTAACAAGTTTAACATCGTTTATGGTATTGATGCTTATCAAGATACCTTAGAGAGCAACCAAGCACTTTATGATCCAACGATTGCCAATAATTCTGGTAATCTAGTTAACCAAACTTACGCTGAAATAGGTCGTTACCCTGGCGTTGAGGTTGGTTCTGTAGCGGGCTTTGTGCAAGCCGGGTATTCGATCACTGATGCTTGGAGTGTCGAAGGTGGTTTCCGTTATCAATATATGGTCAATAAGATTGACGATTTTGTTGGATATAAGCAACAGGGTCAGATAGCTAAAGGCAATGGAACATCAGCCGACTCAGTACCGGGTGGTGAAACGAACTACAGTGTTGGGTTGTTTAACTTGGGTACGATCTATCATCTCAATGATGAGTCTCAAATCTGGACTAACTTCTCTCAAGGTTTTGACCTTGCGGATCCTGCGAAATACTACGGCCAAGGTGACTACACGTTGGTTGGTGATAACTGGCAATTAAACGACAGTATTAATGTTAACAACTCAAAAATGTCGGGCATTAAAACCAATAGTGTTGAACTTGGTTATCGCTTAGATAACGGTGATTTGAATCTTCAAACTGCAGCGTATTACTCTCACTCGGATAAAGCGGTTAAGTACAACAAGCAGACACTGCTTATTGAAGAGTTGGATGATAAAAAGCGTGTTTACGGTTTAGAAGCGATGGCGTCTTACTGGGTACATGACAACGTTCAACTTGGGGCTTCAGGTCACTACGTTGTTTCAGAAGTGAAAGGCGACGATGGTTGGAAAGATATGACCGCTGGAGAAGCGAGCACGTCAAAAGCAACAGCATGGGCTGGTTGGTATGATTCAGAGCTCGCGCTTAAACTTCAAAGCCAAACTATGTTTGATTACGAAGATGACTCTCAAAACAAACTGGATGGTTACACTGTGTTTGATCTTGTGGGCTCTTACCAATTACCTGTCGGTAGCTTAGGTTTTGGTATCCAAAACTTACTTAACGAAGACTACACAACGATCTGGGGTCAGCGCGCACAAATTGTATACTCGTCTCACTACGATGCTGCAGCTTACGATTACAAAGGCCGTGGTCGTACTTATACTTTGAATTACCAAGTTAAGTACTGATCTCTTTTAGGTAACTGATGTAGAGCTAAATATAGCTTAGCAAAGGCAAAGCCATTCATAGCGATATGAGTGGCTTTTTGTATGACTCTCAATATAGCCGTGCTGGATTACCTCCAACGAGAACGGTGTTACTTACCTCTCGGACGCTTTTCTACCAAGCCATTGCGTTCTAAGCCGCGCCTTACGCTGCTGCATAGTTTACCAAAACGACGCAGTTCTTCGAAGTTTGGCCCTTGTCCGATTGAAATACTGTGTTCCCAGTACATCAACTCACTGTCGACCATCTCCAATAATTTCTTAGAGCAACCGGAGCAATTTCCTTTTGGCCCACAAATGAACGTCTCTGACTCGTAAAGAGGGAGTTCGTTTTTCACTTCTTCGATGAGATTCAACATCGCCGAGTTTAAGTCTGGCTTCTTGTTGGTGAGTGGTTTCAAGCTTAGTGCTTGAGGAGCGATCACTGAAGGGGCTTGTGTGTTGGATTGTACATTCAAAGCAGCTGATGACATATCAAAGGCCTCAAGGAAAGAAGAAGAGGGGCATCCTACTCCTCACAACAAAGTGAATCTTGATGTAGTGCAATAAGCGTGGAGATATATCCGAAAGAGGTAAGAGAAATAAGGGCGTGAGAATGGTGGAGAGCGTGAGAAGGGGAGCCACAAACGGCGTGGCTCCCTCAATTAAAGCTTAGTATTAACAAGAACCCTTAGAATTCAGCGTCGAACTGGAACTCCATCCACTCTTTGGTGACCGGGTGATACAGCGCTAACCTTTCAGCATGTAGGTGTAATCGGTCAGCTTTATTGCCATACAAGCCGTCACCAACGATAGGCATGTTAAGCCCTTCTTCGTGTGAACAGTGAACGCGTAATTGGTGTGTACGGCCAGTTTTCGGGTGCAGATAAACCTTGGTTGTGTCTTGGTTTCGCTCAATCACTTCCCATTTGGTTTCAGCTGGCTTGCCGTGCTCGAAGCAGACAATCTGACGAGGACGATCGTACAAATCGCCGCGCAATGGCAAGCGAACATAACCTTCATCTTCTGCCAGAACGCCTTCAATCATTGCTACATATCGCTTCTCGACTTCACGAGTAATGAACTGCTTCTGCAAGCTTTTGTTCGCACGTCGTGTGAGGGCAAATATCAGAATACCAGAGGTCGCCATGTCTAAACGGTGAATAACAAATGGCCCTTCAACATCGGGGTGCATTTCTTGAACACGAGTGTAGGCCGAATCTTTGATCGTTTTGCCAGGTACAGACAGAAAACCGGCTGGCTTGTGTACCACAACGATGTGCTCGTCTTGGAACAAGATATCGAGGTCTTTGCCTTCAGCAGGGTTTTCTAGCAATGGGTTGGGATCGACTTCTAGACCTTTCATCATGTGGCCTAAAATTGGAACACATTTGCTTTGGCAAGAGGCGTAGTATTTTTTGTGTTTGCGGATTTCTGATTTTGGTGAGCGACCCCACCAGAATTCAGCCAGTGCCAGTGGCGTATAGCCATTCAGATATGCATATTGCAGAAGTTTTGGCGCAGCGCATTCACCAGAGCCTGCAGGTGGAATCTTGTTCGGCGTGTTTTCAAAGATTTGGTTTAGATCTTCGACATTGCCTTCCGCATTTTGGAAAGCGTATTGTGAAAACAACTTGTGTTGAAGCTGATGAGAAAGGTGTGCTCTTTGCTCTTTGAGCTCAGCTAATTGAGTCGTAAACACGTCAACTTTGCCTTGAAGCTCATTCAGAGTTTGTTCCCAGTTGAGCTTAAGATACTTCTGCTGATTCTTGTCGGCAACACTGGCTTTGTTTAGCTCGTTATTTAGCTCTTCGAAAGCTTGCTCATCAAGGCTTTCTTTGCCTTGTTCACGTTGCTCTTTACGTGTTTTTCGGCCTTCAATAATCAGCAAGCGTTGCGCTTCGATCTCTTGTTCTGCCTGTGCTTTCTGTTGTGCTAACTGCTCACACAATTCGAGATATTCAGTATTGACTTGCAGCGCTTTAAATTTCGCATTCACAGCCATCATGTCGGCCGTGTCTTGATGGAAAAAGCTGTCGCTGCTCAACATGTCGAATACGGGCGGTACAAAATGGGGCAGTAGGTTTTGGTCGGCGACTTTACCAGAAAATGCAGAGAAATAACCAAGCTCACCTTCTGGGCTTTTCACCAACAAAACACCAAACATTTTACCGCGACCCACGTCAGAATCTAGCCCGAAATCATGTTGCCAATCGGTTTGTGTTTCTAAATATTGTTGAAGTTGGTGAGAGGCGATTTCACACAGTGGGTGTGGTTCGTAATAGAATGGGAACGTGAAACGCTCAGGCAACGAATATGACTCGATCGGCTGTTGAAAGCGAGTGAAGCAATGCTCAGGGTTGTGGCTTTTTTCTGAGGCGTGCGTGGGTTTTGGTGAGTGCATATTGTCGTCTTAATACTTATATCGTCGTGTAATGGGTAGTGAGTCTACCGTGTATTACTAGAAAGCCTTCAACACGGTACAAGGCGGCGATTCTACTCTTTATCGAAAAGCGCCACAAATAAGAAATGGTTCAATTATTGGATACCACTGTTGTGATGCGTCACTCCAAGTTTTCGAGTGACGGTTTGAGCTTCATAAATGGATGAGTGACTTCTCGTTTTTTATTATAGAAGACAACTTAATAAACGAAGGGTGGTAGCCTTACCGATGTCTTGTGTAACTAAGGTAACGTTATGATCCCACTAAATACTTCCATCGTGGCAGGTGTCGCTCTTTCTGAAATCAACGGCCAAACGAAAATGCTATTAATGAAGCGTGTGAAGGGCGGTTTTTGGTGCCATGTTGCTGGTTCAATCGAAGTGGGTGAGACTGGCTGTCAGGCCATTGTTCGTGAGTTTGAAGAAGAAACCAAAATCGCAGTGGAAGCTCTGTATAATGCGCAGTTCCTAGAACAGTTCTACGAGGCGGACGTCAATGTGATTCAACTAATCCCAGTGTTTGCCGTGTTATGCCCGCCCAATCAGGCGGTTGAACTGAACCATGAGCATACCGAGTACCGCTGGTGTAGTTTAGAGGAAGCTAAAGTGCTAGCGCCGTTTCCTAATCAGCATGCAGTTTATGATCATATCTGGTCGTATTTTGTTGATAAGTCCGTAAATCCGCTTTACCGAGTGAAAGTGAAGTAGCGCGGTGTCCCTTGATTAGAAGCTTAAAGTTTAGATATACGACTAACCAAGGTTGATAGATGTGTGGGTGTGGATTCATAAAAATCAGTTCACTAGACTAGCCATAAATAAGCTGACTGGCTCTGACAGTAAGTCTCGTGGGTGGTCACCGCCAAAAGTAGCTAGCCCGCTTCTTCCTTCGATTATGCCAGACTTAATAATTGCTTTTGTTTTAACATCAACGACTGTAATTTTGACCCTTACTTTGTCTGGCTTTGCAGATCACTCCGTCGCGCGATCTTCCCAATGTAATTGGTGGCTTGATTGCGAACTTGCCAATTCAGTTCTGGTAGCTATTGCTTAAGTTGATTCTCGTATCGAAGGTTCAACTCGTAAGAAGTATCGATGTGACCAAAAAAGATCACATCAATATCGTTGAGTGAGGTAGGGGAGGCATAACCATCTAGGTGCTCCCAAGCTAGGTTTCTCACAAAGCCCGCTGCAACATAGAACTGAGGCAAACCCAGCAGAGAGACACATTTTAAAACCTGCGTTCGTTAGGGAGCTTATTTAATCAGTGTGATGATGCAGTTGACTAGCGGATACGTCATTAGGTGTCGGAACATCGGTGACTTGATAATGACGTGTCACGCTCTTAGAGATTTCACCCCATTCCGAGCTTTTAACTCGACGTTGGTGTGTGTCGAATGCCTCTCGGTTAGTGAACTCTTCATACACTTCAAAGCGATTCGGTTGAAGCGTACTTTGACTGATTCGAAACACTATACAGCCAGGTTCCGCAAGTGTGAGTTCTTTATGCGCAGCCAAGGCTTGGGTGACTGCTTCTAGGGCGTTGTCTGGCACTAGAATATGACCTTGTAGAATTACTTTACTCATTATTACATCCATTTAACTTTATCTATTACGAGCATTATCTATTAGATAGAGGCTTTATCCATTGCCAATATAATCACATTTTGATGTTGTGACGTACAGACCATTGTGGGGTATAAAACGGTCATCTTCAATATACCGATTGTTACGTGGTAACTTTGGTAGATAAAATAAAGTAAATATTTGGAACTAAATCCGTGCTGGTCCGGTCTATTAATACGTATCATTGAACTGTATTGATACTGAAATGAATATGTCATTTGAGAGAGTTAACCTTAAATTCGAATAACAACTCATGGTATTAAACTGAACCATAGTTGATATCTAGGTCATACTTTGATGCAAATGGTACTAAGAATTCCATATATTTCGTGACCTGTATCATTGATCTAGCCATCAAACACCGTTAGATTCGAATAGTTGGCAATAAAAATAGCTCAAGAAGAGCAGTTAAATGAAAAGGAAATATCCCATATGAAAAAAATGAGAAGAGCACAACTTCATCGCGTTCGTATCCAATATTGGAAAGACACGTCAAAAGAAGCTGCAAAGAAATAAGCTTTAAATTGTAAAGCTATCAAGTCAAAAAGCTGAAAAGCTTAAGTATAATGAAAAATGCAACAAACCGGTTTCATTAGTTCTCCCAAAGACCTTTATCTGGTAGGTGACTAAAGAAATCATTCTCCAAAGAGCTGACAGGCATTAAGTACAATGCATCCAGTGTCAGCTCATTAATACCCCTCTTAGCTCATCTTTACTTCACTTTAGTTCTCCTTAGTAAAACGACCCTCTACCTCTTTTTTATGATCTAACCTGTAAGGCTAATAAACTGGAAGTATTGCTAATATCCATCGTCGTAGGTACTTGGTCACCCTCGCTTGTTGAAAGGCTTGATAACTTCGTTAGAAATTGTGGTTGTAGGATAGTGACTTACCGAAAATGTCTGCCTGGCCTTAAAGCCTTTGCCTGCGCTAATTATGATCACTTATTTGCTGTGATTGGGAAAACAAAAAAGCTCCTGATTTCTCAGAAGCTTTGATTGTGATTTGGATATCGGACGTGGTGATTTACTCAGGAGTGATATCATTAACGTCAGGATAGCTCTCTCTAACGTTGGAACAGACCCTTCAAACTTACATCATCCGTTCTGTTTAGCTTTAGGCTCAGTAGATAACCGCTAACACCAATCAATACGTAAATACCTAAAGATAAAACTGGAGCTTCTGCAATCGCGCTGAACGGATTACTCGCCATCAGCACGTTGATTGGTAGCGAAGCGATGAGAGATAGGAAGTCATTGATGCCATAAAACCCAAACACGGCAACAGAGAGAAACTTAATCGCATAGCTTGAGATAAAAATCACAAGCAATGGTGAATTAACCAACTGTGAAATAGCCAGAGTAACCGTTGCCAATGGTAGTAGAACCAGTGCAACTAACATCATTCTTCCAAAGAACACGAGCCAGTTGCTTAGCACATAAAACAGAGACTGCTGCTCGACGAGCAGCGCTAATTGTTGTTGGCTTGAAATGTTCAGTATCCAAAGTAGGAAATCGGCGAATAGCACTAATAGCGCACAGAGAGCTGGAATAACCACTAAACCGAAGCCTAGCTTCACTCCGTGAGTCATTGCATTGGATACTGGCATACTTCTCCAAAACATTGAGCTGCCTTCTTGACGCTCTTTACGCAGTGTTTTAGGGATGTATAGCGTCGAAAGCAGCAGTGAAACTAGGCCTGCGCCAAAGTAGATCACTGAGTTTAGATCTTGTGCGAACTCTCTGTGGATGTCACTAACGTCGCCATTGACTTCCATTTGAAAGAAAAAATCGTGTTGCGCCTGACCGCTAAAGAACAGGCTAACGAACAGCAACAAACCACATAATGCGACAAACAGAGGTAATCGAGTGTTAATCTTGTGCTCGATAAGCTCTTTTTCTAGCATGTAAAAACTTGGATGCATTATGCCTTCTCCGTTTGTGTTGCAAGGAATAGGTCAGCGAGACCCACGTTGTAGATGTTTCCCAATGACTCAACCAGTTCTTTGTATTGACCTTCCAATAACCACTTAGTGGTCCCTAGGCCCGGTTGTGAGGTCAATGGATTGAGCTTCTGGATCTCGTTTGAATGGCTGTTTTCCACGTCGATAATGAAATAGTCGTTTTCGATGTCTTCCAGGCTCTTTTGCAACACGCAGTGACCTTGTTTCAGAATCAACACATCCGTTAATAGGTGTTCAATCTCTGAAACCTCATGGCTAGCGATGATCATCGCGCGTTCACCGTCATGGAACCACTCTAAAAGGTGACGGTAAAAAGTATCACGGTAGAGCAGGTCTAGACCCAGTGTCGGCTCATCTAAGATCAAAACTTGAGTATCAGTTGCGATGATGATGGCAAGGTGAAGTTGTACCTTCATTCCTTTAGAAAGCTGCTTTATTTTAGATGAAAGTTTAATGCTAGTGCTGCTTAAGGTTTGTTCTGCTTTATGTTTTTTGAAACTTGGGTGCACACCTTCTGTGTATCGAAGCAACTGCTTAACCGTCATCCACTCAGGCAACACGTTCACATCTGAAATGTACGATAAGTGCTGCATTAGCTCTGCGTGCTGGTGGATGGGGTGGTAACCATTCACTTCAATCTCACCTTGATAATTGTGACCACCAAGCAGTGATTTGATCAGTGTCGATTTACCCGCACCATTGTGACCGAGTAGTCCAAGCACTTGTCCCGGCTTTAATTCGAAGCTGATGTCCTCGACACCTACTTGGTTTGAATAGGTTTTGGTTACGTTTTTTACCGAAAGCAGTCTCTTTGTAGAAGACGTGTTCGTAGGGTATTCGTTTTCTGAGGGAAGTGATCTACTCATGACTTATCCTTTATGTGTTGTGCTAGCTGTTTCACGAGTTCTTCGATACTCATATCAATGATGCCTAGCGTCTCAGCG
Organism: Vibrio sp. RW; assembly: GCF_027587105.1. Lineage (NCBI taxonomy): Bacteria > Pseudomonadati > Pseudomonadota > Gammaproteobacteria > Vibrionales > Vibrionaceae > Vibrio > Vibrio sp. RW. The sequence continues at coordinate 2,541 of NZ_JAPPTM010000028.1, read as the reverse complement.
ATGGCTGGGATCTGTGTGTTGATAAATGACTGATGTGCAGACTCTTTCAATTTTTGAACTGCCCCCTCGGCTACATACATGCCTTGGCCTCGTTTTTTCTCTACTAACCCTTCATCCACCAGTAACTGGTAGCTTTTCATGACGGTGAGGTGGTTGATCTTTAGATCGGCGGCAACCGTACGCACAGAGGGCAATGCTTGTTGCTCTAACCAAACACCTTGAAGTATTTGGTCACTGATCTTTGTCGCAAGCTGCCTAAAGATCGGTTGGTCGTCTTTCCATTTGGTCATAATTAACACTGCATGGTGGTATACATATGTATAACACTAAACTATTTGTTCAAATTGGCAATGATTTTATGAAAATGGACAGAGTATTTTCATGGATGGATAAAACGTTTTGCGGAAGGGGGGGACTTGAAGCCTACATCCTTGTGGGCTCTAAATCGGTCTTATGAGCGATGACTATTTTAATAGAAAAGGGGCGGCATCAATACTCAAATAGGGTCAGAGGTTATCTCCTTTGAATTATTGGGTCTGCTATACAGGTAGCCTTGATGTAAGTTGTAGCCGAGTTGACATAAGATGTATTGTTGTCTGCGGGTTTCTACACCTTCATAAATCATCGTGATGTTTGATAAGCGACCTATTTCCGAGATGTTTAGCAATACACCTTGATGATGTTCACCTGATTCGATGTCTTTAACAAAACAACGATCCAGTTTTAGGTAACGAGGAGAGATAATACTAATGATTTCGATATTGTTATTGCCAGTGCCAAAGTCGTCCAACGCAATGGTTATACCAAGTTCTTTAACTTCTTTGATGTTGTCGATGACCTCACAGCCATAACCAATGTTCGAGTACTCAGTAATTTCTACGACAAACTCATTTGCTTCTAATGCTAATAAATGTTTTCTGAGTTTTTCAAAATTAGATCCTACCAAAGCACTCGGACATACATTGACACCATAGATCTCATGGTTGTTGTTTAACTTAGCGTTTTTGACCGTTTCAATGATTAAAATAGTGTGAAAAGTCAATAAATTGGTACGTCTCATCGTGTTGATGAAGCTTAGGACGCCAACGTTATGAACTCTCGACAACAACTCGTAGTATAAAACGGTGTTGTCTTTTGTGTTGATTATTGGCTCTTCCTCAAAGGATATATGTCTCCAACGATACATGTAAGTAATAAAGCCCAAAATGTAAGAGCGATAAAGTAGTGTAGCGAGCAGCAGAGCAAGTACAGCCCACAATTCAACAACATTGTCACTGTAGAACGTGATGGATGCGCCAGTTGAAAGTGAGGTTTGATAAATAGGCTGATTGCTTTCGCCAAGGTTCAAGATATCGTTATCATTTTTTTGGATAGAGACTGAATCGACTAGCAGCGGTAACAATGAATTTTTGTACCGAGCTTCAATAGGACGTTTAGAAATCCGCACTGTAAGGTCAATATTATGTTCGTGATCGGCGAAATGTGAGTACGAGAAATCTGCACTGTTGTAAAAAACATCAATTTGATCGAGCTTTACCATTTCCGAGCGTGTTTTAGAGATATAACAGGAACGATAAGGTGTTGTCAGGAGCACCGAATCAATGTTGAGTGAGTGCCTTAACGCGTGCACCGACACTTGGCTACCACAGCCGTAGTTCATGACTTCTTCCGCTATCAGCTTTGTGTTCTCGCTATATTCGCTTGCAATCTTCGTCGTATAAAGGATCTGGAAAAAGTAGATAGCAAATAGAAAAAATGAAGAAATAGTGACGACGGTTATCAACGCTTTGATCAAATCCTTCTGATAGGTGTTGATCATCAGCTTTAATAGTTCGATATGGTTGGGTTTGAATGGGGTGATGCTGTGCTTTGGTGCTATGCAGTTTTCTGAGCTTTTATCTAAATCTATAAAGTAGCCTACCTTGTATAAATTTGAGATAAGTTCGCTATTACTATTAATTTTTGATTTCTTACACAGGTTTCGATATTTCTTTCTAATCGAAGCAATAATATTTTTTAAGGCGTATAAGCTGAACTCTTCATCAAAGTGTAATTTAAAGGATTCTTCAACATCTCGTGCAGACTGAGGGTTTGATATTGATGAATTTTCGATAAGGTACTTAAAGACAAAACTCTCTTTACTATTAAGCCTTTCCTCTGATATCTTATTACTGTTTATTTTTATATAGATTTTCTCTTCGTTATAAATTAGTTGCAAGCTCTCATCGTTTTTATTTATGTTGAAAGAACAGTGCATAACTCAACTCCTAAGTGATATTTACTATTTATATGATTGATATTTAATAACTAGGACTTTTATTCACCCCAAGACTTTTTAAATAACACAACTAAAATGTCACTATTTTTCTTAAGATGTTGATACTAATCGCAGAATTTTTACCTTAACGAAAGTCTGTGAAGGTGCCCACTCAAAGCTTAAATTTATAAATGAAAGTCTATGATTTACAAGAGGTAAAGAGGATTTATCCGTCTATTTTGGTATTTATCCATTTCTAAGGCTGTATTTTATGGCTTCCATAT
>NZ_JAPPTM010000027.1:0-48886 GCF_027587105.1 Vibrio sp. RW | reverse complement strand
GCAGAACAGGGTTTTTAGACCACAAACGCTTTTCTGCCCTTTGCAAACTAACGCTAAGCTAAGTAGTGAGCAACGTAATACGAAGCCACCGCATAACACCTTAAACACATAAATCAACGCATACTAAAAATGCCACACGTTGCGAATCTGCCTTAAGCGCTTTGTTAGTTTGCCACCGCGATGAAGCCAAAGGCTTAGCGCCAAGATGCTGAATTGGTTACAAAACTACTGGCTTTGAACACAAAAGTAAAACGGACAGCTCAGAATTTAAACCCTACCGACAAAACGTATTTGGCTAAGAAGACTTTCGTAGATGCCGACAGCCACAAATACCATCTTTCAATGTTCCCGCTTAACTTTCAAAACCAAAGAAGCAGCGCGCAAGAATATTGAGAAATGAACCTTACTAACACGGAAGAAATGAGTAACACGGAAGCCAATTAACCGAAAAACGGGCTACGCGAAGTGCCTATTTCGATGAAAAGTCTTTGGGAAATAACAGGTGAATAGCGAGGACGCAGAACAAGGCTTTTAGACCATAAATGCTTTTCTGCCCTTTGCAAACTAACGCTAAGCTAAGTAGTGAGCAACCCAATACGAAGCCACCGCATAACACCTTAAACACATAAATCAACGCATACTAAAAATGCCACACGTTGCGAATCTGCCTTAAGCGCTTTGTTAGTTTGCCACCACGATGAAGCCAGAGGTTTAGCGCCAAGGTGCTGAATTGGCTATGAAACTACTGGGTTTCGACGCAAAAGTAAAATGAGCAGCTTAGAATTTAAACCCAACCAACAAAACGCACTTGGCTAAGAAGCGACATACGACAAACAACCACGGTTTGAAGTGCTTTAACTGACAAAGGATTCGTTCGACCAACCTGACAACCAAGTGCGATTAAGCCATTTGTTAGCGAATCAGCACCAAGACAAAGAAAACGCACCAAAGAACTAGCAACAATGTTAGAACCAGTAAGTGACTAACGCACCGCAAACGCTTCCAATATAGTGCCACCGGAAAGTTCGTGAGATTGAAAAACGAACAGGTGAATAGCTAGAACGTAGGACAAAGCTTTTAGACCATAAATGCTTTTCTGCCCTTTGCAAACTAACGCTAAGCTAAGTGGCTAACAAACCTGCCACCCTACTCAATTTGAACACCTTAAACACACAACTTAATCAAACCAAAAATGCCGAGCGTTTGTTAGTCCGTCTTAAGCGCTTTGTTAGTTTGCCACCGTGATGAAACTAGAGGTTTAGCGCTAAGGTGCTGAATTAGCTATAAAATACTGGCTTTAAACGCAAAAGTAAAACAAGCAGCTCAGAATTAAAACCCAACCAACAAAACGCACGTGGCTAAGAAGTGACATACCACAAACAACCACGGTTTGAAGCGCTTTAACTGGCAAAGGATTCGTTCGACTCACCTGACAACCAAGTGTGACTAAGCTATTTGTTAGCGAATGAGCCGCCAAGAAAAAGAAAACGCACCAATGAACTAGCAACAATGTTAGAACCCGTAAGTGACTCACTCACCGCAAACGCTTCCAACATAGTGCCACCGGAAAGTTCGTGAGATTGGAAAAGGAACAGGTGAATAGCTAGAACGTAGAACAACGCTCTTAGACCACAAACGCTTTTCTGCTCCTTGCAAACTAACGCCGCGTTAAGTAGTGAGCAACGCCGACCACCACACCTAAAATATTGTGCCGTAAACACTAAATTCAAATCAAACCGAAAATGCCGAGCGTTGCGAATCTGCCTTAAACGCTTTGTTATGCGTGCGGCTTAAATTTCTTCGTCATTCCTTGGCTGGATGGAGAAACAAGCTTGTACCCTAATTTCTCGTAAAACACTGGCTCATCTGCGATCATTGAAACATAAGAGCCTTCAAGAGCAACCGACGACAAATAGTTATCTATATGCTCCATGACCTTCCGGCCTAACCCTTGGCCTTGATAGTTCGGATCAACTGCAACATCCACGACTTCAAAGTTACATGCGCCGTCTCCAACTACCCGCCCCATAGCAATTAGCACATCATCATCTCGAACCGAGATAGCGTACAAGCTATTTGGCAAAGCAATAGTGGCAGCTTTTAACGACTTTGGAGACAGCCCAGCCTTCACTCTCATTTCGCAAAATTCTGACGGGCTAGGGACTTTTGCTTCGTATGTTATTGTCATGATGTACATCTCCTTTTATTACATTCGGAGCATACACAAGACAACTGTATAAATAAACATGTAAAGTGAGTTTTTGATTAGTACGCATAACGCTAAGCTAAGTAGTGAGCAACGTAATACGAAGCCACCGCATAACACCTTAAACACATAAATCAACGCATACTAAAAATGCCACACGTTGCGAATCTGCCTTAAGCGCTTTGTTAGTTTGCCACCGCGATGAAGCCAAAGGCTTAGCGCCAAGATGCTGAATTGGTTACAAAACTACTGGCTTTGAACACAAAAGTAAAACGGACAGCTCAGAATTTAAACCCTACCGACAAAACGTATTTGGCTAAGAAGACTTTCGTAGATGCCGACAGCCACAAATACCATCTTTCAATGTTCCCGCTTAACTTTCAAAACCAAAGAAGCAGCGCGCAAGAATATTGAGAAATGAACCTTACTAACACGGAAGAAATGAGTAACACGGAAGCCAATTAACCGAAAAACGGGCTACGCGAGGTGCCTATTTCGATGAAAAGTCTTTGGGAAATAACAGGTGAATAGCGAGGACGCAGAACAAGGCTTTCAGACCATAAATGCCTTTCTGCCCTTTGCAAACTAACGCCGCGTTAAGTAGTGAGCAACGCAACCACGAAACTTAACCATACCACCTTAAACACAAAACCCAACGATGGAATGAAAAATACCATGCGTTGGGAATCTGTCTTAAACGCCTTGTTAGATGCGCTAGTCTACTTCCGTCTCACTATCTATTGATACATCTTCATCTGTCAATTCGCCACCACGAGAGAGCATGATATTGAACCGTTTAAAAGAGGAAAAGAAACCCTCAAATGACATATTAGCCCTTACCTTTCTTATAGAGCCGTCATTTTCATCTTCTAAAAAGGCACTAACCCATACTGGATCATCGTCATTCTCAATAGCCATATCGCTGACAAACATTTCAACACCAATAAGGAACTCTGAATCTTCTGCGTGCCCATTGTCTCTCAACCATGAAATTAGACTGTCATCATCTGAATGATCGGCAGCAGCTGTGCCTGTTTGATCATTATATTGAACCGATGCGGTAAATGTTTCTTTATGCATTGCTTAGCCCTCTACTTCTTATTTAGGTCCAAGAGCAACTTACATGAGATATGCACACGCAACAATATGCATTACTCACGATTTTGGGAAATCACGAGCATCTAACGCCCAATTAAGGTGTGAGCCACGCTACCACGACACTCAATTTGAACACCGTAAACACTAAACCAAATCCAAACCAAAAATGCCAAGCGTGGGGAATCACTCTTAAATTGTTTGTTATATTTTTGATGCCGCCATCAATAAACAGTAGTTTTTTACGCTTTCACAATGCTCACCCATCCAATATGCATATGGGGTACTTCGGTGCCAATTTAGATCAACCAAGCTATTGTGAATTGTACTATCTGGGGTACTAAGTGAACCATGTGCCACAACTTGCTCTGGTACATTGTTTAGTCCACACCACCATTCAGGCATCGAGCGTTTCCACTTTGTCTCAAGCCAAACATCAGATAAAGCAACTACGTATTCACTTTCGAAACCGGTAATCCCATTGTCATGAAGGAACTTTTTGTCTCGATGATGTAGACGCTCAATATCGTTTATAATTTCTTGTTTTTTCTTTGTGTGAGATAAACGTTTTGCCTCAATGAAAAAAACAGCTTTGTGCTTAGGGGAAAAAACAAAACCATCAATGTGCTGCTTTTTCTCAACCCACGGAAACTCAAGCCATGATACAGCTCGATCATCATCGAGACACTTCATTAGGGCATTTACGTAGATATGAACTTGGTTGGCTTCTGTGAAACCAGTACTCCCTCGCGCTGGATAAAAGTTTGTTAGCGTTCGGGTGTAAGTCACGACCATTTCATCAAATGATTTAGAAATTATTTGTTCCATCGATACCTCAGAAAAATATAACGCTCTGTTAAGGTGTGAGCAACGCAATACCGAAGCTATCGCATACCACCTTAAACACTAAACGCAACGCATAGTAAAAATGCCATGCGTTGCGAATCACTCTTAAACAGTTTGTTATGCGCAAACGAGTCTACAACTCAGCATATACCTCACGCATTTGTTTATCACCTTTCTTGTACCCCGGCGGATTATCTTCAAACACATCATTAGTAACAGTTAAGCTAGATATGTCATCTACGATACATAAATCCCATTCATGACCAGGGGTAACATGACCGCCTTCTGTTTGATAGCAACGCAAAACTACATTGCCTTTTCTTGATTCCCCAATTGCAGCAGGCTGTGCAACTCGGTCGTAACCGCTGTAGGTAAAACGAATTTCAAGACGCTCATCAATAGCATCCATTAATGTTTGGATCATGTCCTTTCCTCTTTGTGTAATAAACCAAAGAAGAGAATAAACTAAAGAACCAGACGCTTATGAGATCAATTGCGCATAACGCTAAGCTAAGTAGTGAGCAACGCAATACGAAGCCACTGCATAGTGCCTTAAACACATAAATCAACGCATACTAAAAATGCCACGCGTTGCGAATCTGTCTTAAGCGCTTTGTTAGTTTGCCACCTCGATGAAACCAGAGGTTTAGCGCCAAGGTGCTGAATTAGTTACAAAACTACTGGCTTTGAATGCAAAAGTAAAACGGGCAGCTCAGAATTCAAAACCAACCAACAAAACGTACTGGGCTAAGAAGCGACATACGACAAACAACCACGGTTTGAAGCACTTTAACTGGCAAAGGATTCGTTCGACTAACCTGACAACCAAATGTGACTAAGCTATTTGTTAGCGAATTAGTCACCAAGAAAAAGAAAACGCGCCAAAGAACTAGCAATAATGTTAGAACCAGTAAATTACTAACTCACCGCAAACGCTTCCAAAATAGTGCCACCGGAAAGCTCGTGAGATTGGAAAGCGAACAGGTGAATAGCTAGAACGCAGAACAAGGCTTTTAGACCACAAACGCTTTTCTGCCCCTTGCAAACTAACGCCGCGTTAAGTAGTGAGCAACGCTACCACCTAATCTAAACCATTGCACCGTAAACACTAAACCAAACTTGAACTGAAAATGCCAAGCGTTGGGAATCTGCCTTAAACGCTTTGTTAGGCTTTTAGTTTCTCCATTGTTTCCCTTATCGGCAACTGCTTTTCAAAGTACTGACGAAATGCAACATGAAGATCTTGAATCCAATTTTCACTATTTTCGGTTTCAAGAAATTTCATCGCTTTTTCAGGTATTGGGGCTTTTTGATAATGAAATGTGGCGTTTCTAAAAAGCCGCAAAGCATCTACAAAATCGTATTGTTCCAATAATGAATCCACTCTTTCACCGGTAATATCTAGTTCGCGATAACCTTCGACTACAACGTATAACAACGAGTAAAAAACTGAAATCCTACGAAATGATGAGTGTAACTGAGATAGAGTTTGCAACTCACTTGAATAACTGTCATCGACTGGTAAATTTGCGTTGATTACGACATTTACAGCATCAGCATTCAGCCAATGTGAATGCAAAGCTACCATACTTGAGTTCATATTACCTCCGAAAGCCTAACAGTTATTAGACAGAAAAATTCTGTACTTAAATACAGAACTTTTATATCTAGTACCTTAATAACATAAACCATATCCCATTTTTATGAAAAATAACAGTAGCTTAAATACTACAACCCTAAGCCTTCATCCCACAATGCAGATTTTTTCTATATAGTATGAGTTGATATGCCAAACTGCAGTTTATGTATATATAACCAGTAAAAGCTTAATGAAAAAATCACCATTTTTATCGCACATACAAGAATATATGCTTGGGAGAAACTATGCTCTTCGTACAACCGAAGCGTACATTTATTGGATCCACCAATACATTCTTTATCATGACAAAATACACCCAAAACGCTTAACCTCTAGGCATGTAGAGGATTTCCTAACGCACCTTGTTGTTGACAAAAAATCAGCAAAGAAAACACAAAGTCTGGCACTCAATTCACTAGTATTTTTATACAAAGAAATCATTCAAAAACCCATAGATCTTGATATGCAGTTTCGACGTTCAGACAAGTCCAGAAAATTGCCCACGATTATGACTCCAGAAGAAATTGGAAGGTTATTCAGTCACTGCTCACCTAATTACAAATTGGCTTACCAATTAATGTATGGGTCAGGCTTGCGTTTAATGGAATGCGTGCGTTTACGCATACAAGATATCGATTATGAATATAAATCCGTACGTGTATGGCAAGGTAAAGGAGGCAAAAACCGTATAGTTACAATAGCTCCAGAACTTTTCCCAGCAATCAAACATCAACAACAGGTATCTACGAGTTATTATCAACAAGACGTGAATGACGAAACTTTTTCTGGTGTATACCTCCCTGAGGCTTTAGCTAGAAAATATCCAAATGCAGAAACGAATTTAAATTGGCAATTTCTCTTTCCTTCTAATCGTTTGTCGTCAGATTTACAAACAGGCGAGGTACGTAGACATCATATTCACCCAACAGCGCTGCAAAAGCACATTAAGGTCGCTGGCCAAAAAGCGAACATTGATAAAAATATCTCATGCCATACCTTAAGACACTCATTTGCTACACATCTTCTTCAAAGTGGTGCGGATATTAGAACCGTTCAAGAACAACTAGGACACTGTGATTTGAAAACAACCCAAATATATACCCACATCATTGACAGAGGGGCCAATGGCGTTATTAGCCCGCTATCAAAAATATTCGTCAAATGATGCTTTTACCGACGGAAGCGCTTAGATCCAAAGCATCTCGAAGAAACTCGTAACGCTAAAGCTCCCTAATCTAATAATGCTGAACCTTAATCTACACGTCTCAATTTGTAAAAGATCAGTATTTTGGAATCATAACATCGATATTAGATAGTAAAATTGTCACCATAGAAAAGATATTTCCTTTGGTAAGAGTGGCTTATGATGCATACTAGTGGCTTTTAAAGAGGGGATAGTCAATGAAAAAGAACGGCTTTACACTTCTTGAGCTTGTTGTCGTAATTGTAATTCTCGGAATAATTGCTGTGACCGCTGCTCCTAGATATCTAAATATTAGTACCAATTCTCATGTAGCTGTTGTGAAAGGGACGGGCGCATCTTTTAAAACAGGTGTCGACTTTGCTTATTCAAAGTTAATGGCAACGAATGGCGGTGGCCCTGCAACCAATATTCCTATTTACGATGACTCCGCTACTGGACAGCTTGATTTCAATGAGTGGGGGTACCCTGCCCAGCAATGGCATTTAGAGGAAGACTTTCCAAGGTTAGACAATATCGATGATTGCATATCGGTCTGGGATGCGCTATTCGCAGACCCACCAAGTATTTCTAGCTTTAATTCTCCTACAGATACAGACTATATCGCTGAATACATTCAAACCGATCAATGTCGCTACCATTACAGGACAGTTCCAGAACTCTCCATTTATTATAACTCAATGACTGGTGAGGTTATTGTAGACGATGAGCCCAATAACTAAGCCTTAGATGGTATAATGTTGAGGTACTATAGTAAGTAACCGCTTCCAATAAAAATATCACATGTTAAAAGTTAATATATGGGAACAAGTGTTATATCTAGTTAGTCTATTAGCAATTAACCAGCATTTTGTATTAGCGCAAAACCTACTACTTTGTAACTATATGTTTCATTGACTGTTTTCATAATTACGCAAGTACGTTAGACAAACTTAAACCACCTCACAAAACACTTGAGATCTGATACAAAAGTGAAAAAAGTACGATCTTTCTTATCACTATTTTGTATACATAAGTAATATCAACGATCTCAATTAGCCGTGGCCATTAATTGAGCAATTGCTTTCACTTTTTGAAGTCTGTATCGTTTCCTTATGCACATGATCACTTAAGGATTGATGACAATGGACAAGCTACTAACGAGCGTGATGGAGAAAAAACAGAGAACAATCGTAACAAGTCTATTCGCACTGAGCGGATTTAAAATAGCAGCAACAGACTTTGATGATGTGACTTTTGAGCGTGAAGACGTAACTGTTAATGTTCATTTTGATTTGTCTTCAAATGTAGTATCAATTTCGGTTTTAAATAATTAAGAAAACAGTCTCATTATTGATAGTGAGTCATAAACAATGTGACTCACTATTTATTTTAATTAATTTGACACCAAACACTCTACTCTTCCCCCTTCTGATGTTTGTGATAAGTCATACTTATATCCATATTCAAAACACAACTGAGTTATCGAGTTTTCTAAAAGCTTAGCTGTTCAATGTGAGCGCTAGAACATAAAATAAAAAGCCAGCGTCGGAATAAGACTGCTAGCTTTTTAATGATTAACTTCATCGTTTCCTGACTGAGTATTATAGCGTTTCTTTGATGCTCACAAACACCAAAGAAAGTACTCACTTAGTCTGAACTAATACAATTAAACGTTGTTATAGTGCTGCTTTCTTGGCTTCTTCAATCCAACCATCAAACATGCTTTGGTTCGCTTTAATCCAGCCGTTCACGTGTGCTTCGATATCAGCAGAGCTGTTTTTACCCTTGCTCATCATCATGTTCTGTGCACTTACATCATTGATGTTAAGCTTGATGATTTCGAAAAGCTTAGCCGCGGATGGATTATTTTTTGCAAACTCTTTATTCGCGATAATACGCATTGAGTTCATTTGGAAGCCATAGTTCTTACCGTTAGATAGCGTAGTATCAACATCAGAACGATCACCAGGAAGTGAAGAAAATGGAACTTCTAACCAAACTACATCTTCATTTGGAACCAATACACCACTCACCCAATACGGTGTCCACGTGTAGTATAGAATTGATTCACCCTTTTGGTAGCGCGAAATGGTATCAGCAATGATGGCTGCATAGTTACCTTGATTATGAGTAACCGTATCATCCAGTTTAAATGCTGAAAGTTGGTGCTCAATAACCGTCTCACAACCCCAACCTGGGTTACAGCCCGTTAGATCAGCTTTACCATCTCCATTTGCATCAAACAGTTTCGCAATTTTTGGATCGGTTAGTTGACCAATATTCGTAATGTTATACTTTTCTGCCGTTTTCTTATCAATCAAGTAGCCCTGAGCTGCACCGCTGACATATTGACCTTCACGATAAAACTTATCATCGCCACCTGCCATTTTGTATTTATCATCATGAAGTGGAAACCAGCCTACTGATAGGAATGTGGCGTCACCTTTTGCGATCGAGGTATAACCTACGTTGTAGTCCACTTCTTGCGTCGATTTCACGTCATAGCCAAGTTCTTCTAAAGCACGATTAACGATCAAAGTTTGGAATGTTTCTTCCGCTACAGACGATTGAACAGGTTGAACGGAGATACCTTCACCCGGTAAGCTTGCTGCCCAAACATTTGTTGATACGGCTAATGTAGAAACGATGCTAACAGCTAATTTGCTCTTCCATGAATTATTCATTAGTGTTTTTCCTTGATTGTAGTTTTGATTGGTTACCGCGATTTAAAGCGTTAAGTAAAATGGAAACAGGTCCCATACGGTACCAGCGTAGTTTTGTATCACCTGCATTAACCCCTAAAACTTGAGTAATTCGATCAAGTAGGATTGCAAGAATAACAATGCCTAAGCCACCGACAGCAGCAAGCCCCATATCTAAACGACCGATACCTCTCAGTACCATTTGGCCTAAACCGCCTACTGCGATCATTGACGCTATAACAACCATAGACAGCGACAACATGAGTGTTTGGTTTACACCTGCCATTATAGTTGGCAAGGCGAGCGGCAGCTGAATGCGATAAAGCATTTGCTTTTTATTGGCACCGAACGAATGTCCCGCTTCAATCAATTCTTCCGGTACCTGTTGGATACCCAAGATGGTCAAACGTACCACTGGTGGTAATGCAAATATGATCGTTACCACTACGCCCGGCACGTTACCAATACCAAATAACATAACGATGGGTACCAAATAAACGAAAGCAGGCGTGGTTTGCATCGCATCGAGAATTGGACGCACAAATTTAGCGGCAGTATTACTTCGGGCCAACCATATACCCATTGGTAAGCCGATCAATAAACAGAAGAATACCGATGTCATAACCAGTGAAAGAGTGGTCATCGCTTCAGACCAAGCGCCAATCAAGCCAATAAAAGTAAGGGATACTGCAGTCGCAACACCAAGCTTGAGGTTTGAAAACTGCCATGCAACCAAAAACAAAATGATCAGCATGAATGGTGCAGGTGTAGACACAAGTGCCGTTTCAAATGAACTTAAAATGAAATCGATAGGTATACGTACTGCCTGAAATAATGGTCGACCATGTTCAACTAGCCAATTCAATCCAGATTCAACCCAATTATCAACTGGCAACACTGCTTCCGCAAATGGGTTTAGTGGATCAAAAGGTGCAGTCTCTACTGTTTCACTGCTTAACCAATCAGCCGATGGTGATGTATCACTTGCTTGACCCCATGGGTCACTTGCAGGTTGATCTGATGGTTCTGATTTAGTGGATTGTGACCACGGGTCATTATCTATTTGTTCTGACGACATGCTCTACCCCTTATCCAATGTTTGTAGCAGTCGTGATTTAGTTACCACGCCAAAGTAAGTACCTTTATCGTCGACGACAGGAACGGAGTAAGGAACACCGCCAACAAGGCCAAGTACGTCGTTGATTGGTAAATCCGGGTTAAGAGTTAAGCCATCATCTAATTGAGCACTAACTAATGACTTATTTTCTTTGTGTGCTTTACGAAGAGACTCAACAGAAACAATGCCGGAGTAGTGACTGCTCTTATCAATAACGATGCCGTATTCACGGTCGTTATCCATCAATATCTGTAATGCGGAGGCTGGGCCGTCATGTTCTGACTTCTTAAATACCGCCGCAGGTTTCTTGCGAGCAATATCTTTGACGGTCAATGCACTCGCCACATTAACACCTCGGAAAAAGGCTTCAACATAGTCATTAGCAGGGCTATTTAAGATCTCGTCTGGTGTACCAACTTGAACCACCTCACCATTTTGCATAATCGCAATTCGATCGCCGATTCTCATTGCCTCATCAAGATCATGGGAAATAAAAACAATCGTACGCTTGTCGTCATTTTGCAGTCGGATTAGCTCGTCTTGCATTTCAGTACGAATCAAAGGGTCGAGTGCAGAAAACGCTTCGTCCATTAATAAAATGTCAGGGTCACAGGCGAGAGCACGAGCCAAACCAACGCGCTGTTTCATCCCACCAGACAATTCATCTGGATAAGATTCTGGATATGGGCCAAGGCCAACTCGTTCTAGTGCTGTAAATGCTGACTGTTTTCGTATATCGGCTTCCACACCTGCTAGCTCAAGGCCAAAAGCTGCGTTCTCGATCACCGTCATATGTGGCATCAAGGCGAAATTTTGGAAAACCATAGAGATGTTATTACGGCGAACTTCGCGGAGTCTATCTTCTGAGATGTGGGCAATATCTTTGCCTCGAAGAAGCACATTGCCCTTGGTAGGTTCAATCAAGCGGTTAAGAAGGCGTACTAGGGTTGATTTGCCAGATCCTGACAATCCCATTATGACGAAAATTTCACCTTCTTGAATACTCAAAGAAACATCGTTAACACCGATCGTTAGCCCTGTCTCTTCGAAAACTTTGTCTTTATCCGCACCTTCATCAATCATTGAAAAAGCACGATCAGTGTCTTCACCAAACACCTTGTACAGTCCCTTAACTTCCAGTATGGGATCCATGTAATCTAATCCTTTCTTAGTTTTTTTAAGCTTAAAAACGGCTATTTAAGATTAAAAGTAGTTTATTTAAACCCGGAAAACAATTAGCACTCTAATCAATTGCCTGGTAAGGATCAAGAGATTCTATACTGTAAAAAATTCTGTTAAGACTATAATCAACCATAAAAAAACCAATTCAACATCAACTTAAAAAAACATAATATATTGATATTTATATAAAATTAAAAAAACAATAAACCTTATAAATTATGTGTCAACGGCTAAAAGATTATTGAATGTTTATTTAAAACTTGAGTGAACAATAAAGTCCACAAACCAAGAACAAAGAAAATAGTTCGTACACAAATCATTAGAATGCGAACTATTTATCAAAATTTCAGAGCCAGAGATTCACTTTGTTCAATGGATAAATCAAAGGCAGAATAAAACAAGACCACGGCTCTCCATCACCGGCTAAAACAAGCTTGGAGAAACTGGTAGCCTCTAGTTTGCCTTAGAATGATCTAACGACCTTTAACAAAGAACAATATTCTCTCCCCTATTTCCAGCCTGGGAGCCAATTTTGATTATCAATGAGGTCTCGCCAATTGATGTCTTCTTCTCGTTTGGTCATTACCGCCTCTATCATGCAGCGCACTACCTCCCCTTCATCAAATTCGACTTCTGTGACCATAAAGTGCTTTTCTTTCTTCACAGGACTTACGGCTGTCCATTTGCTACGAAATAACTTCTTTGGGTTGATCCGATTCATGGGATTCTCTCTTGCTTTGATGTCGTTGATTATTATGAGTTGTCTACTCGACACACAGTAATAGTCTTTCCACCGCAAAAAAGATCATAAAAAAAGCCAGCGGCTAGGCTGGCTTCGTTCAATTAGCTATTTCTCGTTAAAGATTAACCATTTTTAGGTGGATCAAATGCCGTCAGTTCTAATACTGGGCCTGTGTATTTTTCAATTTTCACAAGCGCAGAGTTCGCCGCACAACCATTCGCCAAACGAGAGGTCGGAATATCCAACGTAAGTACGTTACAGCCGCCGTTTTTACATAGGCCTGTATCTTTATCTAAATCTGGCCAACCGCCTTCATGGATACATACAGAGCCTTGTTTGATGCCATCAGTCACTAATGCACCAACCAATACTTGGCCACGACCATTGTGTGCACGAACCAAATCACCCGTTTTAATACCACGCGCTTTTGCGTCTTCAGGGTGAATTGAAATCGGCTCGCGGTCTGCGATCGCGTACTCTTCACGAATCTTGGCGTAGTTGAACTGACTGTGTAGACGGTGCGCGGCGTGCGCTGTCATCAATTGCAGTTCACCATCTTTTGCATTGCCGGTGTACTCTGTTGGCTCTAACCAAGTAGGGTGCGCCGGACAATCGTCTAGTTGGTAACCTTCAATCGTTCTTGAAAAAATCTCGAACTTGCCACTCGGTGTACCTAGTGGGTTCATGATTGGGTTCTCACGGAAATCTGCGTAACGAACGAACTGTGCATTCTTCTCGTTCCACTTCATCTCAATCAGTTGGTTATCTTCCCAGAACTTGCTGAAGTTAGGCATTACGATGCGCTGACCACGACCACCTTGCTGTGCGGTTTTGTAGAAACCGTACAGCCATTCCATTTCGGTCTTGCCTTCTGTGTACACATCACGGCCACCTGGGGCAAGTAACTCAGACATGTCCGCAAACACATCGAAGTCATTACGCGCTTCACCTTGAGGCTCAACTACTTTCTTCATTGGCACTAGGTGCTGGTTACTGTAGTCACCTGTCATCGTCATATCATTACGTTCAAACGATGTAGTAATTGGCAACACAATATCCGCGTGTTTAGCTGCTGCTGTCCAGTAAGGTTCTGAGATAACAATCAGCTCAGGTTTTTGCCACGCTTTAATCAAGCGATTGGTATCTTGGTGGTGAGTAAAGTTCGCACCTCCTGCCCACCAGATCATTTTGATCTCTGGGAACGTTAGGTTGTGGCCATTGTGATGGTAGCTTGAACCCGGATTTTCTAGCGCTTCAACAATACGCGCGACAGGGAATGCGTTCACAGCTCCTGAAACTGCCCAGTCATTACCCGCCGAAGAACCACCGCCAAGCGACGCTGAAATCGCAGGAAGTACACCTGCATCACGAGCTGGGTTACCACCGTTTGAGTAGTGGTAAGAAAGACCGAAACCACCACCAGGCAAGCCAACTTGACCTAGCATTGTCGCTAGCGTGACCAACATCCAGTGACGTTGTTCACCGTATTGTTGACGCTGCATACCCCAGCCAGACATCAGCATAGTGCGGTTCTTACTGAAGATATCAGCAAGTAGCTCAAGCTGCTTCACTGGCACACCACAGATCTCAGACGCCCACTCAGCAGATTTTTCAACGCCGTCTTCTTTGCCCATTAGGTAAGCTTCGAATACGTCATAACCTGTTGTGTATTTGCCCAAGAATTCTTTGTCGTGTTTACCCTGCTTCACTAATGTGTGCGCAATACCCATCATCATGGCTACGTCAGTCATTGGGTGCGGAGCAATCCACTCTGCGTTGTCGCCAAAGAACTCGATAGTCTCAGAACGCATTGGATCAATCGCGATCACTGTCTTGCCCGATTTCTTCAACTGGTGGAAGAATTCAAGACCTGCACAGTCCGTTGAGCTCCAAGCGATCTTCAAGGTATTGATTGGGTTTAGACCCCAAAGTACTACCACATCACTGTGTTCAAGGATGACTGGGTAAGTCGTTTGTTGCTCGTATACTTCAATCGAACCCACCACGTGCGGCATGATGACCTGCGCAGCACCTGTTGAGTAATCACCTAAGTGACCAGAGTAACCACCAGCCATGCTCATGTAACGTTGTAAAAGTGTTTGCGCTTTATGCAAAACACCACTTGAACGCCAACCGTAAGAACCTGCGAATACAGACTCTGCACCGTGCTCTTTACGAATACGTGAGTGTTGTTGATGAATCAGTTTGTACACTTCATCCCAAGAGATGCGAACAAACTCATCGCTACCACGTACACCTTCAGGTGCAGATGGGTTAGCCAAGTAGCCTTTACGAACCATAGGGTATTTAACACGCGCTTTGGTGTGTACTTGGTCAGGGCCTGTAGTTTGTAGGCTGTTTGGAACGGTTTGTGCCAGTGCATTCGTTGTCGACACTAACTTGCCATCTTTCACTTCACACAGCATTGGTCCCATACGGCCTGATGTTAGAACACCAGAACCGCGCTTGTCAGAAGCCATTGCGCTCATCGGCGTCAAGGATGTGAATGCCAACGCACCAGCAGTGATACTTGTGCCTTTCATAAATCCACGACGGGTCATATTAGTCATAATTTTATCCTTCTAATTCTCTTTAGTGACCAACAACGTCTTTCGCGTGGTTTTGGAAGTACTTAGTCAGCAGCTCAAGGTTTTGCTCAGAAATGTCGGTACGGTCGCCCATACTTTTCGCAACAGGTCCCCAAGCATTCACAGTGAAGTGGTTTGAAGGAATCTTCGCGTGACACGTTGCACAGTAAACATTGTCCAACTCTTCTGCATAAGACCAGATTGGGTCTAGGGTATCGACAACTGGGTCAGTAATATCACCCGTTAACGCCACTGAACGCCACTCGTTACCATAAGCATCGGCTTTATATTCACCAGTAGTCAGTGCTTCTTGACCTTTGTCTGTCAGTGTCGCAACGATTGCACGTTGACCTTCACCGAAGTAAAGCACTTGTTCTGCACCTTTCATTTGGAACGCATTCAGAGTCACCGTACGGTTGTCGCCTTCAGCTTTAACGACTTCAAGTTCAGCCGTTGGGTTTACGCTACCGAACTCGCCCATTGCGATATCGGTTACTGGGTAAACCACTTTCGCATCTGCTGGCGTGTTTTTGGTAAAGGCGATCAGGGTATCGAAGGCTTTGCTGTCTAGCTGAGCTTCAGGGGCAAAGTGCGCTACGCCTTTATGACAATCGATACACGTTTGGTTGTGCTCTTTACCGTAAGCGTGCATTTTCGCCGCATCACGAGATTGCTCGAACTCTTCCATTGCATCGAATTCGTGACAAGAGCGACACGTCGCTGAGTCATTCTCACGGAATTGAGCCCATACTGTTTCAGCCATCTCTTCACGGTGTGCTTCGTATTTCTCAGGCGTGTCGATCTTACCTGTGATGAATTCGTGGTAGATGTCTTTAGACGCTCTTACTTTGGTGATCACGTAGTCAATCGGATCCGTTGGAATGTGGCAATCGGCACATTCGGCTCGAATGCCTGTTGCGTTACTGAAGTGAACTGAACCTTGATACTCTTTGTGGGGGGCTTCCATCGTGTGGCAAGAAACACAAAACTCAGTGCTCGATGTATAGTGCATAACAGCTGCAGCTCCCCCTAAGGTTAACCAGCCAATACCTATACCGACCGCCGCTATTAGTGCGATATAACGTTTTTTTATTGTCATAATTCTTAATCATCTTCAACAATTGGTTACAATTGAGATCAGAGTAGTACTTTAGGGGTAGATCTGTTTGATTTGGATCATAAATCGCAACCTGAGGAACAAAAATTGAACCTTTCTGAGAACCCACGGTTATTTCGCGAAATTAGTCCCCTCGAAACCTAATCACTTGCTAAATATAAGGCTATGCTTAAATGTTGATTATTGATTAATCTAATATCAACGATACAAAACGGCTTTCTAAGTCAAAGAAGTAAATTGTAAATCTAATACAATATCGGCTAACTCTTTTCATAAGCTCTTCACTCCATGAACCAAACAGAATTCCAGCAAAAAATAGCGAGTTTCACCTCCATCGAACAAGCGCTTGATTACTTTGAAATTGGGTTTGATAGCAAGTTCATCGAGCAGAACAGAATCGAACTCGTCAAACGATTTAATGGTTATCTGATTCTTGCGAAACCTGACGATTGGTTTTCTGGACGAAGAGCATTGAAAAACGCTTACTGCAAGGTGCAACGTAGTAAGTTAGATCGCCACACACGCTCTGCCTGTCGTGGGTGTACCACTTGCCAGCGCCGATAGTTGGCAAGTTGGTTGTTCAAAAATAGACAACTAAAAAGTAGATAGTTGAAATAACATCTCATTACGATTTAGTTAGTGGTTTGCTCGAAAAAAAGTGTGCTAGTCTTACGGCAACTCAACTACGAGATAAAAACTACAATGAAAATTTTCAGCAACTTCGAAAGCGGCAACATTCACGTCGTTTCAGCAGATTCACCACAAAACATTCAACTGACTATCCCAGCAGACAACCAGACTGAAATCTCTCAGTGGTTCCACTTCCGCTTAGAAAGTGATGCTCAACAAGCACACCACTTTGAAATCGGCCAATTGGCGACGTCTGCATACCCTGAAGGCTGGAAAGATTACGACGTGGTTGCATCTTATGATCGTGAAGAGTGGTTCCGTATTCCATCTCAGTTCGATGGCGACACACTAAGTTTCGATATCATTCCTGAGCACGATTCAATGTACTTCGCGTACTTCGCACCATATTCATACGATCGTCACCAAGATCTTCTGCACAGTGCTCAAACGCACCCGGCTTGTAAGCTTGAAACTCTAGGTCACACACTAGACAACAACGACATCACTTTGCTAACCATCGGCGAGCCAAGTGAAGAGAAGAAAAATATCTGGGTTATTGGTCGCCAACACCCTGGCGAGACTATGGCTGAATGGTTGATCGAAGGCCTGTTGCAACGCCTGCTTGATGAAACGGACACGGTAGGTCGTTCACTGCTAGACAGCGTTGTTTTCCGCGTTGTTCCTAACATGAACCCAGATGGCAGCATCCGCGGTCACCTGCGTACTAACGCAATTGGCGTTAACCTGAACCGTGAATGGCAATCGCCTTCTATGGAACGTAGCCCAGAAGTATTCTTTGTTCGCGAACGCATGCTAGAAACAGGCGTTGATCTGTGTCTAGACATTCACGGCGACGAAGCGATTCCATATAACTTTGTAGCAGGTAGCGAAGGCACGCCTTCATACAATGAGCGCATTGCTAAGCTAGAGAATCACTTCAAGCAAGCACTACTGACGATCACGCCAGAGTTCCAAGATGAGTTTGGTTACGATAAAGACGAACTGGGCAAAGCGAACATGACGGTTGGCACAAACTGGATTGGTGAGCAGTTCAAGTGTTTAGCTTACACAGTCGAGATGCCATTTAAAGATCACATCAGCCACGCTGACGAACTGTACGGTTGGTCTCCAGAGCGCAGCGTTGCATTTGGTCACGACATGCTAGCCGCAGTTTGGGCGACAATAGACGAGCTATAAAACGAACTATAGACAGACTAAGCACTTTAGTTTGTCCGTATCGTTAGTTTGCTTACATACATAGTAAAGCCCAGCACTTGAGAAAGTGCTGGGCTTTTTAATATCGGCTTGAATGAGTGAATCTAACTTTAAAAGCTTTCTATGCCACTCTCAAACTTGCAAAAAATACTGGGTATCGCTGTCTGATGTGACGTTGTTCAGACACCATATCTTTAAAGCTTGGACCTTGTGATAACTGAATGATAACTTCGTCCCCTTCTTGTCGCAACACCGCACCACTAATATCGATACTGTTGTTGTCATGCAACCTTAGGGTGCCTGCCATTGAAAAGCCGCGATAAACAGGAATGATGTTACGCATCATTAGTCGTACGCCCTTTTCAGACACTTCACTGACATGAAAAAGCTCATCCTTAATTCGCATCACCGGGCGTGCCTTTTGAGGGTACTTTAAACGGTAATATTTGCGTTTCTGGGTGAATGACTCTTCACGCATTAGTGACTCCCTGTCTCTGTTATTCTGTAAAGCGAACTGACCGTTAATTTCAGTAATCATCAGCAATGGCCATTCTTAATCTTCAATTCGGCTTCAAACAAATACATTCACCAAGTTGATATCTAACCATTATATCGACTTGAGAATATAATACTTTAGATATTTGCTCCGGGCGCTAATTATTGACTCATTGCGTACAAAAAAGGACTTCAGTCATATACGTTGAGTAATTCACTCCTGCATAAAGTCTAAACTGAACCGTTAGTTGACTATACTCACAACATTTTTTACTTTGTTTTCAATAAGCTTGTCATTATGGCTGCAAAACTGATTTTCTAACATTTGTAGCCCTGTTAGACTCCATCTCCCTTTTGATACTTGGTTCATTTATGTCATTTGATAACCTAACCCTTAACGCAAAAACCGTCGCGGCTATACCATCTCAATTCGATAAACCGACAGAGATACAACAAGCAGTAATTCCTACAATTATTGCAGGGAAAGACGTGCTAGCGTTGGCTCAAACGGGTAGCGGGAAAACATTGGCGTTTGGCTTACCTTTGCTGAACAACCTCAACCATGATGTCAATGAACTGCAAGCGCTTGTTATCGTTCCAACACGTGAACTTGCGTCTCAAGTCGCAGAATCTTTAGATCCCATCGCAACGGCTCTTAACATCAACACGATTACGTTGACGGGTGGTGTGAACACGGATGACCAACAACAGCAATTATTAACCAATCCACAACTTGCTATCGCAACACCGGGGCGTTTACTTGCTGTCATCAAGAGTGGCGAATTGGAGTTAACTCAATGTATGTCATTGGTTCTTGATGAAGCAGACCGATTAATCGACATGGGCTTTTGGCCAGATATTCAAGCTATCACCGAAGCTCTGCCAGCGAAACGACAGTCACTGCTATTCTCAGCGACACTTCCTCCAGAGTTGGTTAATCAAGCTGAAACGCTTTTATCAAACCCAGAGAAGATCACGACTCACCAAGAAAACAGCGTTGTCGAAACCATTGAAGAAATACTGTATCTCGTGAACAAAGGCAGTAAGGCTCAAGCTCTGATTGCCCTGCTTAATCAAAACCAATGGCCACAGGTGTTGGTTTTTATTGGCGCGAAAGACAATGCAGACGCATTAACCAAGCGATTAAACAAAGCTAAGATCAGCGTGAGTGCGTTACATGGCAACAAGAGCCAAGAAGAGCGCGCGCAGGCATTAGAGAGTTTCAAAAATGGAGAAACTCGCGTGCTTATCGCAACCGATGTGATGGCTCGTGGCATCCATATTGATCAGCTGCCTGTTGTGATCAACTTTGAATTACCTTCTCACTCAGCAACTTATGTGCATCGCGTAGGAAGAACGGCGAGAGCAGGAAGCGCAGGCTGTGCTATTTCACTGGTTAGCCACAGTGAAAACGAACACCTCAATGCGATTCGAACTCTGACCAACAAACCACTTCCGCTGCAATCGTTGGAAGGTTTCCCTGTAACTGATAAACCTGCATCAGAATCAACAGCTCGTAAGCGTCCGCCAAAAGACAAAATGGCCAACCGACGAACAGCAAAGAAGAAGAGCATCAAGCAATTTAAGAGCAAACCAAGCAGCTCAAAGTAACTAGAAGCGAATAATAAGCTCAGTTTTTACTGGGCCTTTTTATATGCAACAAAACATAAAAGTCACACCCGAAAACTGCTCTAAAGATGCCAACTTAAATGACACTTTTGTGAATTATGATGCCAACGTATTGATTCTTGGTTGCTCAAAAAAAATACTCTTAAATCACGTTGACGCCCCTATATCTGGCAACTAGATTTTTCTATTAGTGTCTAAAACAGGAGGTCATTGAAATGAAACGTGCTAGCTCTACATATCGATTGCAATTGATTAAGGAAGTGGCAACCCGCCAAGATCGTCAACGTTGCAATGACCCGATGACAAACTACATACAAGATCTAATAGACAGAAAAGACGATTGTGATACTTTGGTGGAACGTAACCAAAGGTTCAATGGCAGTCATTTTGATGAACATATCGGTGGTTGGGTTAGCGATCATTGGGGCAGTAAGTAAGTCGATTTCTGGCTGAGTTAATAAATAAAGCAGCAAGCAACGTAGCCGACTGTAGTGTTTATCTTGGCGTTAATTAACCCACTATCTGCAACAATTTCCTATCACTGAGCCAGTAGAAAGTTTCTTAGTTAAAAGATCATAAAATTAATGGTTGCCTTCTAAATACCCAATACCCATTGAGTTAGAGAAGGCAACGACTTCCAGTTGATGAAGGTGTTGATTTAGCTTTAGACAAATTTAACCGTTCACAACACTCTGCATGTTATTGAAAAGGCATATCTGAAAGGTGTGAAAGTATCTCCAGTTGCTCTTCTTCTGTCATCGAATGCCAATCGCGTGCACTTTTTTCTGGATCATCTTTAGCCCCAATTCGCTTTCTATCCAGTGCTTGGGCTGGTTTTTTATTTAGTTTTGTGTCCTTTTTATTCATACCAACACCTTTCCTTCTGGTACAACGTACCTATCTTATTATTACACACCAAGCATTATGTAAAGTAATAGTTACTTCGGGGTTAAATAAAATCTTAACACTTCACTTTAGCCGAAAAGATCTCTTTGGGGGCTGGTATTTCCCTCTTCTTTTTCAGGCTTACCAACTAAGTTGTTTTGCTTCATTACTTTTCGTCTATAGCGCTGACGACACAGTTTTATCACGTGCAATTGCTCTGACGGTGTCATCGACATCCAATTAAAACGTTCATCTCTTTTACGCATACAACCATTGCAATAACCTTTTTCATCGCTTGAGCAAACCCCAACGCAAGGGCTTAGAACTTGGAAAAACTCTAACTGCTCCACCATGCCTCCTCACTTCCTTACACATTAAAAATCAAGCTTACTAATTAAAAAATAAGCGATTAATTGGTCGCTGAGGTCATAATATACATAATAAACTATGACCTTATACTGACACATATAGTGTTTTGTAAACTATACTTTTAACCTATTAAGTTACACATACCCCATAACTTCGTTTTCCTTTGGAGCCTTATAGTATGAAGTTTAGTTCAAAAAAATTACTAGCAATAGCCGCTTTACCTATGATGCTAGCAGCATGCACGACAACAGGTGATAACGCTGTGCAAGTAACACCAACCGATCTACAGCACCATAATTGGGAACTTGCGCAGATTGATGGTAAGGACATTGAGAAAAGCGAACATCAAGCAACACCTCGTCTAGAGGTCGGCGAAAAGATGACAGCAAACGGCATGGCTGGTTGTAACAACTTCTTTGGTCAGGGCGAGCTGAAAGACGGTCAATTCCGCATTAAGCAAATGGGCATGACAATGAAAATGTGTCACGGCTCTGCGATGGAAATCGAACAATCGGTTTCTGCTACTCTAAGCGAGTGGAGCGACGTAACGCTAACAAACGATACGCTAGTACTGAAAAACGATGTACACACACTAACGTACACAATTCGTGACTGGGTAAACTAATCCGTCATCGACATCAGATATTGATTTAAGGAGCCTTCAGGGCTCCTTTTTATTGCCAGCTCAAAACCTAATCATTAAAAACGCTACTGCTCGCCTTCTTTTCGTACCAGCCTCCAATAAATATCAAAAAAAGCTCATTTAGATGCAATTAATTCACCGCTTTAACGGTCTGTTGGTAGGATGGCAGAGGCCCCTAGTAATTGATTGAATTTACTATTGAATTAGAAATTATTTCAGAAACAGATAGAATAACTATTAGGGAGTTCGAAAACACAATGCTCTTGCCCGTTCACTACCAAATGGAAAAGTTTATGAACAAGATAGTAAGTACGTTAGGAATCATGGCAACCGTTGCATACAGCGCAACCATTTATGCTGATGAAGCAACATCAACCGATAGCTGGAACCAAATTGAACAGCAGGCAGAGGGAGAAACTGTCTACTTTCACGCTTGGGGCGGAAGCCAAGAAATCAATCGTTACCTACAATGGGCAGGCAAGAAGTTACAGAGCGACTACGGTGTCACCTTAAAGCATGTAAAAGTAACCGATATTGCAGAAACCACAACTCGCTTACTTGCAGAAAAAGCGGCAGACAAGAATAGCGAAGGCAGTGTTGACATCGTTTGGATCAATGGCGAAAACTTCCGTTCAATGAAAGACAACGCTTTGTTGTTTGGCCCATTCACGAAGTCGCTTCCAAACTGGCAATATGTCGATAAGTCTTTACCTATTGATGTCGACTTCTCTGAACCAACTGAAGGCCTTGAAGCACCTTGGGGCGTTGGACAACTTGTGTTCATTCACGACCAAGAGACACTACACAACCCGCCACAATCGTTTTCAGAGATGTTGAGCTACGCTCAGGCTTTCCCAAACCGTTTGAGCTACCCTCGCCCACCTGAATTTCACGGCACCAGCTTTATCAAGTCTCTATTGATTGAACTAACAAATAACAACCCAGCGCTCGCTCAGCCGGTTTCGGAAGACAACTTCCAATCGGTAACAGCACCACTTTGGGCTTACCTAGACAAATTCCATAAAGTGGCATGGCGTGGTGGCAAACAATTCCCTGCAGGTACATCTGAAAGCATCCAACTTTTGGATGATGGACAACTCGACCTCGCGATAACCTTCAATCCAAACTCTGTGTATTCAGCGCAAGCAAGTGGCCGTTTAGCGGAAACCACAAAGGCTTATGCGTTAGAAAGCGGCGCTTTATCTAACATTCACTTCCTTGCGATTCCTTGGAATGCCAATGCAACTGCAGGCGCTCAAGTGACCATCAACTTCCTATTGAGCCCAGAAGCGCAATCTCGCAAGGGTGACCTTAATGTTTGGGGTGATCCTTCAGTCTTGAGCAGCAAATACCTGACCGGAAGTGCTAAAAACACTCAGCAATTTAAGTCGATTGATGAACCACACCCAAGCTGGCAAAACGCGCTCGAGAAAGAGTGGCTTAAGCGATACGGTAACTAGTCTTCATGCTACGCGCTCTATATTTTGTTGTTATAGCTGTGTGCATTATCCCTACGATTCCTGGGGTAGCGGGAGTGATGGCCTCGTCACTGAGTTTTATTCCGCCCCTGGGTTTAGAGGAGCCCTCTCTCAACGGTTTTAGCCAAGTCTTCCAATGGGAAGGAGCTTGGCACTCAATTGGTTTAAGCCTAAGCTCTGCGATCGCGAGCAGCTACATCGCCTGCTTTCTTACCTTTTGTATTCTTCAAGCCTCTTGGGGAAACAAGTTTTGGAGAAAGATTGAACTGACCCTTTCACCCATGCTGGCTATTCCCCATGTGGCTTTCGCTATTGGCTTTGCTTTTCTATTTAGCCCGACAGGTCTCGGAGCGAGAGCTGTGCATCACCTACTCGGTGAATCGGCGACGAGTTCTGAATTGGCTTTGTTGGTTAAAGACCCATACGCTTTCGGCCTTATCATTATGCTGGCATTCAAAGAAGTGCCTTTCCTATTGCTGATGAGCATATCGATACTTCAACAAATCGATGTCGAACGTATCACTAAGGTGAGTGCTTCACTGGGCTACAGTCGCTATCAGATTTGGTGGAAGTGTATTTTCCCACAATGGTTTACTAAGCTTCGTTTCCCAATGCTTGCGGTACTCGCTTACAGTGTATCGGTTGTTGATATTGCTTTGATCATTGGCCCAACTAACCCGCCGACCTTTGCCGTTTTAGTTTGGCAATGGTTCAATGATCCAGATCTCAACCTACTGCCACGAGCAGCAGCCGGAGCCATTGTGCTATTTGGCTTAGCGTCGTTAATCATCGCCTTAGCGCGTTTAATCGAATGGGCAGTTTTGAAGTACTTTCGAACTTGGCAATATTCAGGCAGAACAGGGGCAAACCTTCCGGGGAAAACCGTCTTTACTGTTCTCGCTGCGTTGTCACTGCTTATCATTCCATTGATGGTGATTTGGAGTGTTGCCCAACGTTGGCGTTTCCCAGACCTACTCCCTAGCCGATATAGCATGCGTTTCTGGGAGTTTGAGTGGGATGGCATCATGAGTACCGTGGGACAAAGCTTATGGATTGGTCTTATCGCCGCTTCTGTGGCTTTAATACTTGCGCTTGTTGCTCACGAATATCGGATCAAGTACAAGTGGCAAGTTCCCGGCTTTATTATCGCGATCCCAATGTTGATCCCTCAGCTCTCTGTGTTGTTCGGTATGCAAGTCACCACACTTTATATCGGTAGCAGCACTTATGAGTTCTGGGTGATTTGGGCGCACGTATTCTTCGCCTTTCCATTTGTGTACCTGTCTTTAGACGGGCCTTGGAAGAGCTTCAATGATGGGCTCATTAAAGCGTCACTCAGCCTAGGCAAGTCGCCATTTCAAAGTTGGTACTCCATCAAGCTTCCTATCTTGTTGCCTGCTGTTGCCTTCGCTTGGGCGGTCGGGATCAGTGTGAGTTTGGCTCAATACTTACCAACATTAATGCTTGGCGCGGGTCGCATTAGCACGATCACCACAGAAGCTGTTGCGCTAACGAGTGGTTTCGACCGCAGAGTGACCGCTATTTACGCTATCTGGCAGGCCTTATTGCCTCTGTTCTTTTTCTCTTTAGCGATATTGGTCAGCCGACTTCAGCTCAGATATCGCCGTCTTACTTTTAAGGGTTTTCTAAGTAATGAGTCTGTACCTCAACGACCTCGCCATCCGTAAAAACGATGGTGAATCGCTGTTTTCAGCGCTAAACGTAACATTAGAATCAGGCCAAGTACTGGCTTTGATGGGCCCGAGCGGTTGCGGAAAATCGACTTTGTTGGATGCCGTTGCTGGGCATCTGAATGATGAGTTTTCATACTCTGGCACTGTTGTTTTGAATGATATTCAGCTCGATGATCTTCCATCACATCAACGTGAGGTCGGTATTCTGTTTCAAGATGACTTGCTGTTCCCTCATCTAAAAGTGTGGGAAAACTTAGCATTCTCATTACCTAACTCTATTAAGGGTTCCGCTCGTCAACAGCAAGCAATGACAGCGTTAAAAGACATTGAACTGACTCACTTAGCGGAGTCATTCCCTGATCAAATCTCCGGCGGTCAACGTGCGAGAATAAGCTTAACTCGTATGCTTTTGGCTAAGCCTAAATTGGCTTTGCTTGATGAACCGTTCAGTAAGTTAGACCAAGAGCTCAGAGCACAGTTTCGCGATTGGGTGTTTGAGCAGTTGACGAAAGCCAATATCCCTACGCTGATGGTGACGCACGACGACGCAGACGTGCCTCAAGGGGCGCAAGTACTGTCTTGGCCATGGAGAAGTCACCATGCTGGATAAATACTCTATCAAGGTCATTAAGTGGCCGTTAAACCAATCAGCAAAAGTACTGAATCAACTCGGTATCACAGCGAACCAAACCACCCTGCTCGGATTTTTAGTCGGCTGTTTAGCGTTTCCTGCGTTAGCATTTCAACAATATGATTGGGCGTTAGGCTTCATTGTATTCAACAGAGTGTGTGATGGACTTGATGGCGCCTTGGCTCGAATCCAAGGCATCAGTGATGCGGGCGGCTTCCTCGATATCAGCCTAGATTTCCTTTTCTACTCGCTGATCCCTTTTGGCTTTGTGATTGCCAATCCAGAGCACAACGCCATTGCCGGTGCATTTTTGATCTTCTCTTTTATCGGCACAGGCAGCAGCTTTTTAGCGTTTGCGGTGATGGCAGGCAAGCGAGGCATCGAGAACCCCGTTTATAAACATAAGTCTCTGTACTACATGTCTGGGCTAACAGAAGGCACAGAAACCATAGCTAGCTTCATCGCATTCTGTATTTGGCCGCAACACTTTGCAGTTATCGCTTATACCTTTGGTGCGGCGTGTTGGCTAACCACGTTCATGCGTATTTATTTTGGGTTCCAAACCCTCAAGACTCAGCAAGAGAGTTAGCAATCTAACGACAAAAAAAGATACAAAAACGCCACTCAATATGAGTGGCGTTTTCTTTCTAATGCTAACATTCGATTAAGCGTCAGCAGCAGTGTTAATTCTAAATCTCAGTACTTTGAGGCTTGAATCAAGATCGACATCGACAAACTCAGGCGGGTTGTCTAGGCGCTCAATAAACTCAACGTTTGGCGCTTCTTCTGCCATCGTTTCGATAAGGAAATTAGGAGAAACCGCTGGTGAGTTAACACACGCAATCACTTCACCACCTTCCGTTAGAAGCTCAGGCAAACGACGTAAGATCTTTTTGTAGTCTTTAGTTAACGCAAAGCTGCCTTTTTGGAACGAAGGCGGATCAATGATAACCAACTCGTAAGGGCCACCTTTCTTGATTTTTCCCCACGACTTAAAGATATCGTAGCCAAGAAAGTTAACCGAGCGCATGTCGTGGTCATTCAAACGGTGATTATCGCGGCCTTTGTTTAGCGAACCACGCGACATATCCACGTTCATGCACTGGCGAGCGCCACCAGCGATAGCTGCGACAGAGAAGCCACAAGTGTATGCGAACAAGTTAAGTACGTTTTTATCCTTGGCATTATCTTGTACCCACTGACGACCGTTACGCATGTCTAGGAACAAACCGAAGTTCTGATTACGGCCAATGTCGAGCTGATATTTAAGACCGTGCTCAACCACGACTGGAGAGTCATTCAACTCACCCCATAGAACCTCTGAAGGCGCACCATCAGCATAACGGTGTTGCAGAACAATACTTGTGCCCTGCTTTGCTTGCCAGGTCTCTTTATTGGTCAAGTCCACCAATCCAGCTTTAAGAGATGACAAGAACTCATCGTCTACTTCTTTGAATACGTTAACCAGTAGTTGCCCATCAACCCAATCACATGTCAGTTGCTCTAGACCTGGCCAAAACTTACCACGACCGTGAAAGATACGACGCAGTTCATTCGGAACTTCATTAAGTTGCTGTTCAATATGACTAAAAAACAGAGGTAAAGCTGATGCTTCCATTATTTCACTCACTTAGTGTTTAGCTTTGGCCAAATTAATGACCAAGGTTCAAGCCAACTGTCCAAACCGTTAGAGACGGTTTCTTGATGCCACTTCTCTCCTAAAGAGTCTAAGCTCCTTGGGTCGCAGACATATTCGTAGGCTTGTGATTGATAGGTAAATCGAATCGCGAAGGCATGCAGATAACCTCTATCAGCCTCACTCGATGGATTGTATATAGGGTCACCAACAATAGCAGAGCCGATCGACTTCATCGCGACACGGATCTGGTGAGTTCGCCCAGTATAAGGTTTACATAAAAGTAGGCGCTCACCGGGCTCAGCCGTTGCTGATAAAAATTGGGTAATCGCTGGGTTTTCTTTGCTGGTCAGTAACTTCCAGCTCGAGCGTCGTGAACGCTCCATATCTCCAGAAATCAAACCCTGCTTTTTCTTGGGTTTCTTAGAGCCAATCGCAAGGTAGTACTTCTCCACTTCACGCTTTGCAAAAAGCTGTGAAAGTTCACTCGCCGCTGAAGAGTTCTTTGCTAGCAGCAAGATACCTGAGGTCATTTTATCAAGGCGATGAACGAGATACAGCTTAGGTTCATTGATTGCCTTAGCCACTTCTTGAAGCAGCATAGTATCGCCATCGTCTTTGTGGACGCTGACACCAGGGTGCTTATTGATAAGTAAAAAATCAGAGTGGTTCAGAAGAATATCGAACATGTAAAGGCTAGCTCCATTGTAGAACGTGGAGTATACCGTGTCTGAACCCAGATTCCAGCTACGAAAAAGCCCAACGAACTCAATAAACTTTCTTTCTCACGAACAATTTCACACTAGACCGACCTAAATCAAAATACAGCTCAACTGATCGTTAATGGTATTTATACTAAGTACCAAGAGGGTAACTTTAGTTATTATAATTAACGAATAGAGTCGTAAGCATAAAAAAACGGGAGCCTAGGGCTCCCGTTTATCAATTGACTTTAGCTTGCGATTAGAATTTTTTAGAAATTACCGCAGAGCCAGCAATGATACCAATACCTAGTAGCATGATTGCCCCTTTACCGCTGTCGAAGCCAGAAGAGATACCCATGAACGCTACAATAGCGATAGCTACTGGGATGATGTACTTAACGAGTGTGTACCACAGACCGAACAATGGGAAAGAGACTTCACCGTCGTTAGTGATTTCTTTCTCTAGGTCAGCACGGTTTAGCCTCCAACCAGCAAAGATACATACCAACATACCGCCAACGGCCAGGAAGATCTTGTCAGTCAATAGGTCAAAGATATCGAATGCACCAGTATCAAACAGTGTTGGACCGAAGCCACCAAGTGATAAAGAAGCAAAGATACATAGAATGACCATAACTGAACTTGCAGTCAGTACTGCTGTTACACGCTTCATGCCTTTTTCATCAATTAGGTAAGAAACCACAACTTCAAGTAGAGATACTGAAGAAGTCAGTGCAGCAACACTTAGACCAACGAAGAACATAAGAGCAAATAGAAGACCAACTACGCCGCCCATTTCAGCGAATAGTTGAGGAACAACAACGAAGACTAGACCAGGACCAGCTGCAGGCTCCATACCAAATGCGAACATTGCAGGGAACATTGCTACGCCAGCTAGGATAGCAACGCCAGTATCCATCGCTGTAACCATAGCTGTAGTTTGAACTAGATTCTCTTTCTTCTTAAGGTAAGAACCGTATGTCAACATACAACCCATACCAAGACTTAATGAGAAGAAGGCTTGACCTAGTGCTGCTAGGATTACACCGCTGTCTACTTTAGAGAAGTCAGGGCTGAATAGGAATTCAAGACCAGCCATCGCGCCCGGAAGCATGATG
The DNA here is from genome assembly GCF_027587105.1 of Vibrio sp. RW. Classification (NCBI taxonomy): domain Bacteria; kingdom Pseudomonadati; phylum Pseudomonadota; class Gammaproteobacteria; order Vibrionales; family Vibrionaceae; genus Vibrio; species Vibrio sp. RW. Next base: position 19,342 of record NZ_JAPPTM010000027.1, on the reverse strand, counting down.
CCTTTAATTGATACCACGATAAGGATGATGAAAAGAATTGGCATCAATATCTTACCCGCCTTCTCAATACCACCAGAGATACCTTTAATAACGATAACAACGTTAAGCAACAGATACAGGCCCATCCACATTAATGGTTGAACTGGGTTTGAGATAAAGCCGCCGAAGCTATCACCAATGGCTTCTGGTGCATCAAGAAGACCACCAGCAATTTTACCAATGTATGCGATTGACCAACCACCTACAACTGGGTAAAAGCCCATGATTAATAGGCCGCTGAACACACCGATAACGCCGGCGAACGTCCAACGACGGTCTGTTGTTTTAAATGCGCCTACTGCTGATCTTTGCGTATGACGGCCAATCGCAAATTCAGTCAACATGACACTGAAACCGATAAAGATGACAAAAAACAGGTAGATTGCAACGAATGCACCGCCGCCGCTTTCGCCTGCTGTGTAAGGGAATTTCCAAATGTTACCTAAGCCAACAGCAGAACCTGCTGCAGCCATTACGAATCCTAACTTCGAACCCCAGGTATCGCGAGGTGTTGTGGTTGTATTACTCGTAGCCACGTGTACTCCAAACTTTTGTGTTATGTGATGTTGTGTTTTGCTTTGGGTGGCGTCTTTAAAAGATAAGGTGTATAAATAAATTTACACAACTAAAAGATTTGATTGACGCTCGTTATATAGCAAGTAAACCAGTTTAAAAATAAAATTGGAAGCGCGAACCGTACATATTTCGTTACCAGTGTAAATTTTTATGGTTAAATAGTACGCTTTCGTTCAAAACAATCGCTTTCTTCTTAAGTTAACTAAAACTTAACAACTTTAACCTATTTACAGCTTTTGCTCTATTTTGTAAATAGTTGATTCCTTAAATTCCCATATTCTTAAAATAGCATTACTATCTAACTGTCTCTTTTTTCGAGTATTCAATGTGGAAAAGTTCTACCATTTTTTAACTTTGGCTTCTGTCGCTTTGTACTGGGTTCTTGTCGCCGGTGTAACTTTACGTATCGTACTAAAACGACGTTCTCTCAGTGTTTCTCTTTCCTGGCTCATGATTATTTACATTCTCCCTATTGTTGGAGTCGCTTTTTACTTCCTTTTTGGTGAACTGAACTTAGGTAGAAAGCGAGCTGAACGCGCGCACCGAATGTTTACTCCCTTTGGTGATTGGTTCCGCCAGTTAAATAATTGCCAACTGCACCAGCCAGGCAAAGTCGGCTCGCCTATCCACAAGATTGATGAACTTTGTAACAATAGGATGGGCATTCCTGCACTCAGTGGTAACACGCTTTCACTGCAAGCTTCTCCTAATGAGAGCTTACACGCCATTATCGAAGATATAGAAAATGCACAGACCAGTATTAAGATGGTTTTCTATATTTGGCACCCTGGCGGCCTTACTGACTCGGTAGCGTCTTCACTCATTAGAGCAGCAAAACGCGGCGTCGATGTTAAGGTTTTGCTCGATTCAGCAGGTAGCCCTCGCTTCTTCAGGAGCCACTGGCATCTAATGATGAAAAACGCAGGCGTCCAAGTTGTGCAAGCGTTGGAAGTGAGCCCATGGCGTATTTTTTTACGGCGCTTAGATTTAAGACAACATCGCAAAATCATCGTAATTGACGAATCCATTGCTTATACCGGTTCAATGAACATGGTTGACCCACTCCATTTCAAACAAAGCTCAGGGGTGGGTCACTGGATCGACGTAATGGTCCGTATAACTGGCCCAACCGTTAACGTGCTGTCGGCAATCCATGTTTGGGATTGGGAAGTAGAAACGGGCGAACGAATTCTTCCCGACTTACCGAAATGTCCTGTTGAAGAAATAATGACTCATCATCCAGTTCAAGTTGTTCCATCAGGTCCGGGGATGCCTGAATATTTAATCCTGCAGGTTCTAACTATTGCCATTAATCAGGCAAATAAATCTCTATGCATCACCACGCCTTACTTTGTCCCTAGTGCAGACTTATTAGAGACACTTAAAATGACAGCTCAACGTGGTGTAAACGTAGAACTGATCATTCCACACAACAACGATTCGTTAATGGTTAAATGGGCTTCTCGCGCCTTTTATACCGAGCTGCTTGAAGCAGGAGTGAAAATTTATGAATTTTATGGTGGCCTTCTTCATACCAAATCTGTAGTGGTTGATGAAGAATTCTGTTTGATCGGAACGGTCAATATTGACATGCGCAGTCTCTGGCTCAATTTTGAAGTCACACTTGCCGTTGATGATGTACACTTCACTCGACAACTATCAGAATTACAAAAGTCTTACATTGAATCGGCTCATCAAGTTGAATTAGAACAATGGGAAAAGAGGAGCCTACGTAACCGCTTCTTTGAAAGGTTGTTCTATTTGTTCAATCCGCTGCTTTAATAAGGTCAAAGAATCAGTAACAACTGGCCACTCATCACTTCCTAACTACGCTTGTAACCGTTAATCCTAAACCACGACAAAAATTAAAAAGTATAAAAACTCCAGCCTCCCTCTTGATTTGGGGGCTGTTGGCGTGTTTTAAATAGAACATAACCATCGATAAGGAATTCACAGCATGTCCGAAAGCAAAACCACCAAACTCATCACAGCAGGTCGTGATAAGAAGTGGACCAATGGCGTCGTAAACCCACCAGTTCAACGAGCTTCTACTGTCGTTTTCAACACAGTAGAAGAGAAACGTAAAGCAACCGTTAATCGCGCTAACCAAACTCTTTTCTACGGACGCCGTGGCACTACGACTCATTTCGCGTTTCAAGATGCAATGGTTGAAGTTGAAGGCGGTGCAGGCTGTGCTCTTTATCCTTGTGGTACAGCAGCAATCTCAAACGCAATCTTATCTTTTGTAGAAACAGGAGACCATATTCTCATGGTCGACACCTGTTACGAACCAACTCGTGATTTTTGTGAAACCATCATGAAAAAGATGGGTGTGGAAACAACTTACTATAAGCCAACCATTGGCGAAGACATTAAAGATCTTATAAAGCCAAACACCAAAGTGCTTTTTACCGAGTCTCCGGGTTCGGTCACCATGGAAGTACAAGACATCCCAACACTCGCACGTATTGCTCACGAGCATGAAATCATCGTGATGCTAGACAACACTTGGGCAGCAGGCGTTAACTTCTCACCGTTTGATTTCGGTGTCGATATATCGATTCAAGCAGCGACCAAATACATCGTTGGCCATTCTGATGTAATGTTGGGGACCGCTGTTGCCAACGAAAAATGCTGGGAACAACTACGAGAACAGAGTTACTTGATGGGACAATGTGTCTCTCCAGATGACGCTTATCTTGGTCTTCGTGGTATTCGAACTCTTGATGTTCGACTACGTCAACACGCAGAAAGCAGCTTGAAAGTCGCAAAATGGTTAGAGACTCGCCCTGAAGTTGACCACGTTCGTCATCCTGCCCTAGAGACTTGCCCCGGCCATGAGTTCTTCAAACGAGATTTTACTGGTGGTAATGGCTTATTCTCTTTTGTTTTAAAGAACTCAAACCCACAAGCAACGACGGCGCTGCTTGACGGCATGACCCACTTTAGCATGGGTTACTCATGGGGTGGATTTGAGAGTTTGATTCTAGCAAATGAACCAAGTAGCTTTAACAGCCTGAGAACTGTTGCCAATCCTAATTTCGAAGGTACCTTGATACGTGTTCATATTGGGTTAGAAGATGTCGATGACCTGATTGCCGATCTAGAGGCGGGCTTAGAACGTTACAACGCTCTGGTTTAATTTCAAGAGTCATACCAATCGTATTATTCATATCAAAAGGCAGAACTACCCTGCCTTTTCTATGTTCAATTACCTCACAATTATTTCGTCACAAGAAATAACACTTTATTTATGAGGACAACCGACTAAATGATCATTGACCATACCGGTCGCTTGCATAAACGCGTAACAGATTGTTTCCCCAACAAACTTAAAGCCTCTCTTCTTTAAAAACTTACTCATCGCTTTAGATTGCTCTGTAGAGGCGGGAACTTGGGACATCTCGGTCCATTGATTTTCAATCACCTTATTATCGACAAACTGCCATAAAGCATTGGATAAAGAACCAAACTCTTTCTGAAGTTCAAGCGTTGCACGAGCATTGTTGTAAACCGAAGCAATCTTACCCTTATGCTTAACCACATCGAAGTTTTCAATGATATTCGCCACATTGTCTTCATTGAGTGCGGCTAGCTTGTTGAGATCATAGTTATCAAATGCGGCACGGTAGCCGTCGCGCTTTTTGAGTATCGTGATCCAACTCAGGCCAGCTTGTGCCCCCTCTAACGTAATGAATTCAAACAACACTTGGTCGTCGTAAACCGGTACGCCCCACTCAGTATCGTGATATTCCCTTTCCAGTTCATGTTTAAGAGCCCATGCGCAGGTTCTATCCGATGCGTTCGCTTCCATTTTGTCTTCTCTTTTATCAATCGGTATATAAAAATAACGCCCCATTCAGGGGCACTATTTCAAAGGTTAATTGCCGTTAAGCCACTTTAATCTTGTGGAATAGACGATACAACACAGGTACTACGATTAGCGTCAGTACCGTCGCAAAGCCCAAACCAAACATAATGGTTACTGCCATTGGTTTGAAGAAGATATCTGGTAATAGGGGGATCATACCTAAAATAGTTGTGATCGCCGCCATACATACCGGACGCACACGGCTTAATGCCGCATCAACAACCGCGACATACGGATCTTTACCCGACTTCATCTCAATCTCAATTTGATCAAGCAGTACGATACCGTTCTTCAAAAGCATCCCAGATAGACTCAAGAAACCCAACAGCGCCATAAAGCCAAATGGTGTATTCAAGGCTAATAAGCCTGTCGTCACCCCTATTAACGCCAATGGAACCGTTAACCAAACAATTAAAGGCTCTTTCACTGAGTTAAATAAGAACACGGTAATTAAGAACATGAACAAATAGCCAAGAGGCATGGTTGTGAACAGTGATGCTTGTGCATCTGCTGACGATTCATATTCACCACCCCACTCAAGTGAGTAACCCGGTGGCATCTCAATCGCTTCAATTTGTGGTTGTAATCGTTTTTGCAGAGTCGAAGCGGTTTCTTCACCCAAAAGGTCATTATCGGCCATTACCGTTAACATGCGCTTACGGTTCTTACGAATGATCAGTGGATCTTCCCATTCCAGCTCGTAGCCTAACGTTATTTGTTGCAGTGGGATGTATTCACTTAATGCCGGGCTCCAGATCTTCATGCCTTCGATGTTACGAATGTCGACACGCTCACCTTCAGGCAAACGCGCGACAATGGGCATCAGCGTAGTACCATCACGGTACACACCAATCGATTTACCAGAGAAAGACATCGCGAGGAAATCATCAACGTCTGATTTTGTAATACCATAACGGCGTGCTTGGCTTTCATTGAACTGAGGTTCTAGCACCTTGGTTCTTTCACGCCAATCGTGACGAATGTTAAATGCACCTTTGTCGGCGCGCATGATATCCATCACTTGAGCTGCAATTGAGCGTAATACCGTTGGATCAGAACCTACAATTCGTGCTTCAATTTTCGCACCGCCACCAGGGCCTAATTCGATTTGTTTGAGCTTGTAGTCGATTTCAGGAAACTGACTATTTACATGTTCACGAAAACGCAGCATCAACCCTTCAAGTACTTCGTAACTTTTCACACGAACCGTTATCTCGCCATATGCGCTATAACTTTTCTCTGGTGAGTAAGTCAGCATGAAGCGCTGTAGACCTTTACCTGCCGTCGTCGTGATATGATCAACTTCTTCCTGCTTTGCTAACCAACTTTCAAGCACTTTAAGCTTGGTGTTGGTCGCACGAATATCGCTCCCTTCCGGCATCCACACATCCACTTGGAACATTGGTGTGGTTGAAGATGGGAAGAAGGCCTGTTTCACAAAACCAAAACCATAAACACTCGCCCCCAAACCGATAATCAAAACGAGCATGGTGAGCCACGCACGCTTCATACAGAACTCAAGGAAGTTTTTATAGATAACAAAAACCATCCCGTTGTATGGGTCTTTGCCTTCGTTATCAGGGTCAACCTTTTGACCTTTGAAGAACATGTCAGCAAAGAAAGGCGTAATTGAGATAGCAGTAAACCAACTCAGCATTAACGAGACAAGTAGCACCGTAAATAAGGTGCCACAATATTCACCGGTTGAGTCTTCAGACAAGCCAATAGGAGCAAAAGCGGTGACTGCAATAACCGTTGCCCCCAACAATGGCCACTTGGTCTGAGTAACGATATCGGTGGCGGCCTGCATCCGGGTTCGCCCCTTCTGCGTGCCGATCAATACTCCTTCCACCACCACAATGGCATTATCCACCAGCATCCCCAAGGCGATAACCAACGCGCCTAATGAAATACGTTGAAGGTCGATCTTGAGGTATTGCATGAAAATGAAGGTACCGAAAACAGTCAACAGCAGTATCAAACCGATCAGAAGACCCGACCGTAGCCCCATGAAGAACAAGAGAACCACAATCACGATCGCAACCGCTTGCCCTAAACTGACTACAAAACCGCTTACCGACTTATCGACTTCTTTTGGTTGGTTATACACCTCAGAAATGTCGATACCAACTGGCTGTTGATATTTAAGCTCTGCAAGCCGTCGGTCAAAGGCTTCCCCCACCTCAACCACGTTCACGCCCTGCGCAAAGGAGACACCAAGGTTGAGGGCAAGTTTGCCATTATAGCCAATGATATTACTCGGAACCTCAACATAGCCACGAGTGACGTCAGCTACATCTTTTAAATAGATGAGGCCTTGAGCACCACCTTCCGTCAAAATTAAATCACCGAGTTGTTCAACATTCTGAAACTCACCTGTGGGATGAATTCGAATGTACTCATCACCAATCCTTACCGCACCCGCACTTGATACAATGTTTTGAGTCGATAAAAGATTAAATACCGTGCTCGGAGAGAGGCCCAAAGAGCTAATACGTTTCATCGATATCTCAATGAAGACTTGCTCTTGCTGTTGACCGGAAACAGAAACTTTACTGACCCCATCAACCAACTCCATCTCTCGCCTTAAATAATCAATGTAATCCAACAGCTCTTTGTAACTATAGCCATCCCCCGTCACCGCCAGCAAAATACCGTAAACGTCACCGAAGTCATCAATGACTTGAGGATCATTAACGCCGGGTGGCAGTTCCACCTTAAGATCATTCACTTTTCGGCGAAGTTCATCCCATATTTGTGGAAGGTCATCGGGACCGTAGTTATTCTTCATCGTTACCGTTACCTGAGACAGGCCACGGCTTGAGATAGAGTTCACTTCATCCACATAGGTAAGCTGTTGAATCGCTTTCTCTAGCGGATAGGTCACTTCCTCTTCCACTTGCTGAGGGGTCGCCCCAGGGTAAGAAGTCACGACCATCGCATCTTTGATAGTGAAGGCAGGATCTTCTAGACGACCCAAACCAAAGAATGCAGAAACACCACCAATAAGGAAGATCAGAGACAACATCCAGCTGATGACTTTGTTACGTATAAAATAAGAAGCAACCCCTGTGATCTGATCATCACCCTGTTGAGAGTCATTTTGGGGCTTGTTATTTACTTCACTCATTGTTCGTCTCCTGAGACAATACTTCCACTGTCATCCCATCTCGCAATCGCGATACGCCTGCAACAACGACATGCTGCCCCATTTCTAATCCTTTCATTATCTGCAATGTTTTCTGGTTTGCTTTTCCTAACACGACTTGTTGTTTCGAAACTGTCTTGTCGTCATTAAGAACCCACACATAAGAATTTTGACGAGTCAGTTCATCACCATCGGCATTAAAGACAGCTTCGATCGGAATAAGGACGCCGGCTTTTAAATCCAAACCGATATCTCGCCCATTAGAAGTGACATCAACGGCCATACCATCAAGAATCAAATCATCTTTTGGCATAGGTAAAGCTAGTGTGACGGTGAAAGTCCCAGTGCTTGGATCAGGTTCAGTCGTGAACTCCTTAATACTCGCCGTGTATTCATTACCACTAGGCACTCGAACCAAAGCTTCTACATTCGATAAAAGTTGTTCGCTTGGCTGGTTCACATAAATTTGGTCAGGTAGTTGGATAACCACTTCCACATCCTCAACACTGTGAATATTTACAACCTGTTGGCCAACCTGAATATTTTCATATTGATCAACACTGACTCGAGAGATAATCCCATCAACCGGGGCACGAAGCTTAGTGAACGATAACCGTAATTTAGCAAGCTCTAATTCAGAATAAGCAATCTGACGTTGCGCGGCGATTTCATCAAACTGCGACTTCGCTAATAGCCCTTTCTTCACGAGCGGACTCGAACGTCTATACTGGCTGTTGATTACCGTGTAACGCGCCTGAGCGTTGTCTACATCCAATTGGTAATCGGTAGGATCTAACTCAGCAATGATGTCTCCGGCTTTAACCCGCTCACCTTCTTTTACATCCAGCTTATTGATTTCTCCAGCGACACGAAAGCTAAGGCGGGCTTTCTCTGCAGCATTAGCCACCGCCGGGAAATAAAGCTTATCGCTAAAATCGATGACTGAAATCTCGACGGCTTTAACCAAGGGTGTGTTATCCACTTCTGCCACTTGTTTATCTTCACAAGCTGTAAGTAGGGCTAAACACGACAGCCCTGCGGCCACTTTAAGTGTTTTCATGTTATAGCCCCCTTTCCTTGATCCACTCTCGAACTTTAACGCCCGGTTCAAGACCATTAACACCAGAAGTGACAATACGGTCTCCATCGTTCAGCCCAGAGACAATATGACGTTTTTCATCAATCACGATTGCCACATTCTCAACAATACCGTCATTATTGACACGCCACACTGACACATCATCGCCATCGGTCATCATTGCAGAGGTTGGTATTTTGGTTGCCGCAGCGAGAGCAGACACGAGATTTACCGTGCCAGACATGCCAGGCAAAATACCGATATCGGTTGGTCTTTCCATCACCATCGTTACTTTGTATGAACTTGTTTTTGGATCCGCTTCGGTATCAACTTCTTGGAAGGTTAAAACGTAAGAATTTTCAGGGAATGCATCAAATACCATGGTTGCTTCGGTTTCAAACCCAGAAGAAAAGCGCGAGATAAGTTGATCGGGTAATAGGAAAACGACTTTAAGAACCTGATTGGTTTGAATATTCATCACACCTTGTTTCGCAGCGATATATTCATGGTTTTCAGCTGGAATGATGGAAATTGTTCCATCGTAAGGCGCGACCAGAGTCGTGTAACGCAGGTTAGCTTTAGCTTGATTAAGAACTGCTTTAGCTGAATTGTGATTGGCTTTCGCTTGGTCGAAATCTTGTTCTGATACCACGCGATCTTTCCGTAGCTTGATCGCACGCTGATACTGTACATCGGCAAGCTTAAAGTTGGCCCTCGCTTGTTTCTCTAACAACTGATATTGATCTGGATTTAGTGTTGCAAGTGCGTCGCCTTTGGTAACCGGTTGACCCGAAGTGACGTCAATAGTCTGAAGTAACCCGGGAACACGGAATGCAAGGACTGCTTTATTACCGGCTTCTGTGGTGGCAGGAAAGCGACGTTCAAAGGCATTGTTGCCGACAGAGACAGTGAAGAGTTTGGCGGGTCTAGATTCAGGCTCAGGTACCGGAGGAAGCTCCTTACCACACCCAAACAACCCAGCGATGGCTGTCAATAGGACTACGGAGGCTCTATACATTAGTAATCATCCATAACTATAAATATTTTTATAACATAGATTAATCACATGTAACTTACCAATTATCGTAAGATTTATTTAGACAAAATTATCAAAAATAATAATGGTTTAGGATCAGCCGTCCCAAACCACTATCTAATGTTTTTAGGTTTTACTACTACATTCTCTTAAATTCGCGGTCGACTTTAAAAGTATCTGAGGTGACATAGGCTTCCATGTTGCGCACACTCGTCTCTAACTTCTGGAAATCACTTTCTAGAGTGCCCAATAAAGACTCGGCTGTTTGTCCTTTTTCCCAAGGTTTTTGCTTCAATGTATGCTCTTGCTTGGCTTTCATTTCATCGACATACTGGGATGGTTGTTTTTCAAGCATGAACGTCAAAGCTAAATACGCGAGTAAAACGAGGAAGCTGCCTCCAAGCAGTGCGGCAGAGATAACCAAGATACGAACCAACCAAACTTCCAGGCCAAAGTAGTTCGCTAAACCTGCACACACCCCAGACAATTTGCCGTTGATTGGATCGCGATACAGTTCTTTACTCATAGTTTCGCCTCCAGTTAGGTGACTCCGCATCCAGTATTTTTTCTAGCGTTTTCACTCGGTCTTGCATAGATTCAGCTTGAGCTGAAAGCTTGTGCAAGCGCTGAAGATCCGTTTCAGAAAGACCGTTACTGGATTTCTTCTTGCTGCGGTAATGTAAGAATAACCATAGCGGTGCCACGAAGATCAAGAAGACAATCAGTGGACCTGCAATTAGAAATGTTGACATAGACAACTCCTAAATTATTTATCGCGGTTTTCAACTTGTTGCTTCAGTTTCGCTAGCTCTTGTTCAATTTCATCTTGAGCTTGTAGCTCTGCAAATTCTTGGTCTAGAGATTTTGCATTGCCTGTTTTTGCGTAAACGTCTGCTTCAGCTTCTAATTCATCCACTTTACGCGAGAATTGCTCAAACTTCGCCATTGCTTCGTTGGTTTTGCTTGAATGCAGGTGTTTTTGAACATCACGACGATTGCTCGCGGCATTATTACGAATCATTAAAGCTTGCTGCTTTGCGCGAGTCTCGGCGATTTTGGTTTCTAGCTTACCAATCTCGCTGGTTAGCTTTTCAATCGTTTCATGAACCAAGGTTTGTTCGGTATGTAGACTCTTAAGGATGTCTTCCAGTTTTTGCTTTTCGATCAGCGCCGCTCTCGCCAAATCTTCACGTTGTTTAGTCAGTGCTAGCGTCGCTTTATTTTGCCAATCTACAATCTGCGTTTCGATAGCTTCAACTTTACGCGCTAGCTCCTTTTTGTCTGCAATGGCTTTTGCTGAGTTAGTCCGAACTTCAACCAACGTGTCTTCCATTTCTTGTATAATCAGGCGAATCATCTTTTCAGGATCTTCAGCCTTATCTAATAGTGCACTGATGTTTGAATTTACAATATCTGCAAAGCGAGAAAAAATACCCATGAGGAACTCCTTAATTACAATGACGGCAAATGTGCTTTAAATCGTTGTTCGACTTCCAATTCACTTGCTCACAAATTTACGTTTATTATTAAACCTACTGTAAGTAATTCAAGTAGCGTGCCAACTCTTAAACTGTATATAATCAGTAACTTACAATAAAATGGTGATTAATTCGAACCATGCTATGATGAATTTAGCCAAGTATTGGTATTTTTCACCACTACAGCCCTTATATGACCTCCACCAGCACTCAGCTCACACAAGGACCCGCTATGCAGCAGAACCTAATAGGTGAATCACCTAGCTTTCTCTCAGTTTTAGATAAAGTTTCTCAATTAGCACCAATCGAAAGACCCATTCTGATCATTGGAGAACGCGGTACTGGTAAAGAACTGATCGCTCAACGGCTCCATTATCTCTCTAAGCGCTGGGATCAACCGTTGATATCCCTAAACTGCTCAACACTCAGTGAAGGGTTGATTGACTCTGAATTATTTGGGCATGAATCGGGCTCTTTCACTGGCTCAAAAGGGCGTCATCAAGGACGCTTTGAAAGAGCCGAAGGTGGTACACTGTTTCTTGATGAGCTAGCCACAACTCCTCTTGCTGTTCAAGAGAAGCTATTACGCGTTATTGAATACGGACAATATGAACGTGTTGGCGGTCAAAAGGCGCTCAGTGCTAATGTAAGATTGGTGTGTGCGACCAATGCAGACTTACCAGATATGGCATTAAAAGGCGACTTTAGGCCGGATCTATTAGATAGACTAGCGTTTGACGTTATTACTATCCCACCGCTTCGTGAACGTAAAGAAGACATCACATTGCTGGCCGAATATTACGCCATCAAGATGTGTCGAGAATTAGAGCTAGAGCTATTTGTCGGCTTTACCACTTCAGCCGTTGAAACGTTGCTAGATTATTCTTGGCCGGGAAATGTCAGAGAACTCAAGAACGTCATTGAACGAGCAGTCTATCAACACGGTAAAAATCCATATCCTATTGAATCTTTGGTGTTCAACCCATTTAAACCAGTATGGCAAACTGAGCAGGTTTCAACTCAAGAAATTGGCAATGAGCCATCCAGCGACCATACTTCACCTGAAGAGCCATTTCCTCTGCCACTTGACTACAAAGCGTGGCAAGAACAACAAGACATTAAGCTACTCAATCAAGCTTTAAAACAAAGTAAATTCAATCAAAAACAGGCTGCAGAATTACTTGGGCTGACCTACAACCAACTAAGAGGTATGGTAAGGAAGTACGCGATTGTCGGATCGGTTAACGACAAATAGCTGACCACACAGGATTATTATTTGGAGCAGAATAAATAAAATGTTAAATTATGCGGATCTTGAGGCTCTTCTAATGCCTCGTTTCGAAAAGTATTTCTTTTTATGAATGCACTAATAAAACTATCACTGAGCATCTGTACGCTGAGCTTTTTAGCTGGATGTGGTGAGAGTGTGGATCACGAGAAAATTCGAGAGAAAGGCTTCGTTTATTGCGGCCAAGGTAATCCTACTACCTTCAACCCACAACTGGTTGATAGTGGAATTACGTCAGAGTCGCTGAGCCCTCAAATCTTCGACACACTGCTAACTCTCGACCCTATGACTTATCGACCAAAACAGAATTTAGCAACAAGTTGGTCTGTCGATAAAACGGGGATGGAATACACTTTCACACTGCGTCCTAACGTTTCGTTCCAAACCACAGATTGGTTTACCCCGACTCGCAGTATGAACGCACAAGATGTGGTCTTCAGTTTTGAGCGTGTTATTGATAGTTCGAACCCATTCCATTATGTGGGTGGCGGTCTATACCCATGGTTTGCAGGAATCGATTTTAAAAACTTAATTGTCGATATCACAGCAGTTGATGACCTAACCGTTAAATTCCAACTTAGCCGTCCAGACAATTCATTCCTCAATAATATTGCCACCAGCTATGCGGTCATTCACTCCAAAGAATATGCCAATAAGCTCGTCGCTGCTGACGAGAAAAATGAAATCGATTCTAAACCGGTAGGCACCGGTCCATTCTACTTAGATGAATACCAAATCAACGACCTTGTACGCTTAAAAAAGAACAAACAGTACTGGAAGGGTGGCGTAAAAATGGACCAAGTAGTGTTCGACACATCACAACGTGGAACTGGCACACTCGCCAAACTGCTTCGTAATGAATGTGACGTGCTGAACTCGCCAATTTCTAGCCAAATCCCAATCATTCAAGCTAATGAAGAACTAGTGATTACGGCGACACCAGCGGTCAATGTCTCTTTCATTGCGCTTAATACTGAACACCCTGCACTAAGTGACTCACGAGTTCGCAAGGCGCTCAATTTAGCCATAAATCGTCAAAATATACTCGACTCTGTGTACTATGGTACGGGAACTAAAGCCTACGCGTTATTGCCACCAACATCTTGGGCTTATCAGAAAGACACCATTCAGGTTCGCTATGACCGCAATTATGCACTCGCTCTTCTTAGAGAAGCTGGCGTAGAACCAGGATTAGAGCTTTCAATGTGGGTGCCGCTAGAACCAAGAGCTTACAATCCAAGTCCCAGAAAAACCGCAGAGCTAATCCAAGCGAACTTGGCCGATATTGGAATCGACCTCAAACTTTATACCGACGACCGTTTCGATCGTACTCAACTATCATCCATAGCATCAACAGACTTACTGCTTACAGGTTGGATAGGTAACACTGGTGACCCAGATAATTTTTTGCGCCCCCTTCTCTCTTGTAGCTCTGAACGCGCAGGCCTAAACGTCTCTATGTGGTGTAATTCAGATTTCGACTTTCTTCTGGACCTAGCGTTGGAGATCAATCAACAAAGGCACCGTGTGAATTTGTATCGACAAGCCCAAAACATTCTCAACGCTGAAGTCCCAGTAATCCCTCTAGCTCACGGTGTACAATTTAGAGTTCACGATCGTTCGCTGACCGGCTTTAAACAAAGCCCGTTCAATGCCCAACCTTTTGATCAAGTCAGAAGAGAGGTGAACTGATGTTTTGGTATACATTAAGACGTATAAACTTATTCGTTATTACTCTTGGAATTTTGACGTTAGTTGGTTTTTCATTACTTCGACTCGATCAAACGTCTCCTTGGGCAATTCAAGAATTTTGGTCCGGTTGGCTCAGCTATATCACAGAGTTATCAACACTTAATTTTGGTTTAAGTAAACATGGCGTACCTATCATTGATGAGCTTGTTGTCGTATTTCCCGCGACTTTAGAACTCTGTTTTTTTGCTTTTATCTTAGCGCTGTTTATTGGTATTCCTTTTGGCACTATCGCGGGGATGAGGCAAGGTAAATTCGTCGATACTACCATCTCATTTACGTCCATGGCGGGTTACTCAGCACCCGTGTTTTGGGTCGCACTATTGATGATTATGGTGTTTTCACTGCATTTTGAAATATTCCCAGTCGGGGGGCGATACGATCTACTTTATGAGATTGAGCACGTAACAGGTTTTGCGATGATTGATACTTTCTTTGCAGAAGGTAAGTATCGAGCCCATGCCCTGCAAAGTGTTCTTGAACACATGGCGTTGCCTTGTCTTGTTTTGGCATTAGCTCCGACGACTCAAGTTATCCGACTGATGAGATCATCAGTTGCAGAAGTGATGACACAAAACTATATCCGAGCAGCACGAATTAAAGGCCTTTCGACGAGAGAAATTGTCATGCAGCACGTATTAAGAAATGCGATCCCGCCGATCATTCCAAAAGTCGGTGTTCAGCTGTCGAGTATGTTAACACTGGCGATCATTACAGAGTCCATTTTTAACTGGCCGGGTATTGGTCGTTGGTTGTTAGATGCCCTATCCAACCAAGATTACGTTTCTATTCAAGCAGGCGTCATCGTGGTAGCAACCCTAGTTCTGACCGCTAATATTCTTTCAGATCTACTGGGAGCGATGATCAATCCTCTGGTAAGAAAGGAATGGTATGCTAACAAATAACATCTACCAAGAAGAGCAAATTCCAACCCAGTTTGAGCGTTTCTGGCGAAGCTTTCGTGCGAACAACCTCTCGATGTTTGGCTTGTGGTGCTTAGCTTTGATCATTCTAGTGACAATTACTTCACCTTGGTTAGCACCTCATGACGCTCAAGAGCAAACGGGGCATTTGTTGACCCCGCCCTCTTGGGATCCAACAGGCACCGTTGAGTATTTCTTAGGTACTGATGACTTAGGACGAGATATCCTTTCGCGCCTCATCATTGGTTCACAGTTGACGTTTGGTGCCGCTGTTATTATTACCTTCATTGCTGCTGTGATCGGTTGTTTGATTGGTGTCTTCGCGGGGATGACGCGCGGTCTCCTATCAAGTACTTTGAATCACTTGCTAGATACAGTGATGTCAATCCCATCTTTGCTACTCGCCATTATTTTCGTAGCATTCCTTGGCTTTGGTGAATTTAATATATTCCTCGCACTCTGTTTGGCACTGATACCACGCTTTATTCGCTCTGTTTACATTGCAGTGCATGCAGAGGTTGAGAAAGACTATATTCTGGCTTCTCGCCTCGATGGTGCGAACAACTTTTATCTATTATGGAATTCAATCGTTCCGAATATTCTTACCGTGGTTGCGCTTGAGATAACACTCGCATTGTCGGTAGCAATCCTCGACATCACAGCGCTCGGTTTTTTGGGCTTAGGAGCACAAGCTCCAAGCACTGAATGGGGGGCTATCTTAGGTGATTCAGTTGAGCTTATTTACTTGGCACCATGGACAGTCACCCTACCTGGTTTAGCGATTATGTTTACTGTTATTGTTATTAACCTTGTAGGTGAAGGTGTTCGCCAAGCTTTAAACGCAGGAATCGAATAATGCCGTTACTTGATATTCGACATTTGACTATCGAAATTGAAACCCCTCAAGGGCTTGTTAAAGCGGTTGACCGCATGAGCCTTACTCTTAACGAAGGGGAGATTCGAGGTCTCGTAGGAGAGTCCGGCTCAGGTAAAAGTTTGGTTGCAAAAGCGATTGTTGGCGTTTGTAAAGAGAACTGGAAGGTATCTGCCGATCGAATGCGTCTTGGTAATATTGATCTCTTGCAACTGACGCCCAAAGAACGGCGCAGGGTGATTGCACGCGATATCGCAATGATCTTTCAAGAGCCATCTTCTTGTCTCGACCCTTCGGAAAAAGTCGGTCGTCAACTTATCGAATCAATTCCTTCCCATTCATTTGAAGGAAAATGGTGGCAAAGGTTTAAGTGGCGTAAGAAACAAGCTATCACCTTACTTCATAAAGTCGGTATCAAAGATCACTCTCGCTTGATGGACAGTTATTCTTATGAGCTTACCGATGGTCAGTGTCAAAAAGTGATGATTGCCATGGCGATTGCGGCTAAACCAAAAATATTAATCGCTGATGAACCGACCAACGATTTAGACCCAATTACACAGTCTCAAATATTGCGCTTATTGAGCCGAATGAACCAGCTCAATAACACGACCATCGTGCTAATAGGCCATGATTTAACCACCATTACACAATGGGCAACGCGTATTACCGTCATGTACTGTGGCCAATCAGTCGAATCTGCAGATACCCAGAAGTTACTAGATGCGCCTAAGCATCCCTATACTGTTGCTTTGCTTAAAGCGATGCCAGATTTCAACGATTGGATACCTCATAAAGAGAAGTTGCAATCACTACCGGGGTCTATCCCTCCACTACAGCATCTTCCTATCGGTTGCCGATTGGGACCTCGTTGTCCCTACGCACAAAGGCAATGTGTTGAGATTCCTTACACCAAACGTATTAAAAGCCATAAGTTTAATTGTCATTTTCCTCTAAATATGGAGAAGAAAAAGAAATCATGAGTGCTTTATTAGAAGTCAATGAATTATCTAAAGACTTTACGACACGCTCCGGTCTTTTCCGTAAAAAGATTCACCAGGCAGTTAAACCTGTAAGTTTCACTCTTGAAGCTGGCCAAACCATTGGGTTTATCGGTCAAAATGGCTCTGGTAAATCAACATTGGCGCGAATGCTGGCAGGCATGGTTGAGCCAACAGGGGGCGAAATTCGTGTAAATGGTGAAAAGCTGGAGCACAAAGACTACTCAACTCGCTGTAAACTGATTCGAATGATCTTCCAAGATCCGAACACATCACTAAACCCACGAATTCAGATAGGCCTAATTCTTGAAGGTCCGTTAAAAAGAAACACTAACATGCCGCCAGAAGCACGTATGCGCCGTGTGAGAGACACATTATTACGAGTTGGCCTCTTGCCTGAACATGCTTACTTTTACCCACAAATGCTGGCTGCAGGTCAAAAACAGAGGGTTTGTTTGGCTCGAGCCTTGATACTTCAGCCATCCATCATTGTGGCAGATGAAGCGTTGAATGGTTTAGACATGGCCATGCGCTCTCAGATCATTAACCTATTCTTAGAGCTGCAAGAAGAAATGGGGGTATCGTTTGTGTACGTATCTCAGCACATAGGTATCATTAAACACATCACCGATAAGATCATCGTCATGCACGAAGGCAGTGTGGTTGAAGCGGGTGATACACATGAAGTCTTAACCAATCCAAGCCATCAGATCACACAAAGGTTAGTGGAAAGCCATTTCTTCAAAGCACCCAATCACTAGCTTATCGCCTAAGCTCCCATCTCTACCATAATTGAGAGGTGGGAGAACAGATTCAATATTGACCTCAAAGAGGAGAAACACGTGCTGAGACGAACTTCAATTTTCGCACCACTCCTATTCTTGGTATTTCCCCTATTAACATTGCTTTCTTTCAACGTTGTCAGCACTCCGCTGACTTGGCTTGATAAAACGTTTGTCGAAAATGCATTTTACGATGTTGCGCTCCAACACGAATACTCCCAAGGTAATAAACCTCTCGCCAAATGGAAACAGCCAATCAACATATGGGTCGATCACCGAGTCGGCGATAAAGTACTGCATCAAGAGCTGACAGAGCTTCATATCCGACACTTATCCGAAGTCACCCAACACCCCATCAAAATCGTCAGCAAAGAATCTGAAGCCAACATTAAGTGGATATACACGAGACAAAGCAAGTGGATAGCTGAAGCCAAAACCATCCTCAAGCTAAAATCGACTCAACACTTAAACAGCGCCATCTGCACTGCAGGTTATCGAACTAATTTGAAAGGTGAGATTGTTTACGCTGGGATTGTAATACCGGTTGATCAAGCAAGGTCGCGGGGTAAGTTAATCGCCTGTATCGTAGAAGAGATCACTCAGGTTCTAGGCCTGCCGAATGATTCAGATAAAGCCTACCCTTCTATTTTCAATGACCACACACCAGAGGACTTATTATCACCATTAGATATTGTGTTATTAAAACTGTTGTATGAATCGGAATTGAAAGCGGGAATGACCAAAGCACAAGCTAAGCCTATGGTTAGAAAGATACTAAAAAGATACAGCGAAACAGGCGTACTTCAACAAGCATCAAAGGACGCACAACAAGCACCTCTATATCAGTTGATTGGGTACTAATAAAACCATCAAAATAAACGGTGAAACCAAAAATTCTTTCCTACAATAGTTTAAACGGATTAAAAGGAAAAGGAGACCGCTTGGAAGACCAAATCAAACAGCATTTCAAGTGGCGATCTTATAGTTTAGGTATATGCCTGATTTTTCTATTCTCCGTTCAGGCTTTTTACATACAGTCATCCATGATTCTAAATGCAGATGTCTCTTTCTTATCACAAATGGCTATTTATTCAGAAGGTAGTGATTTTTACCTTCAATTCTATGAAGTTAATCCCCCTCTCATTGTTTATATTTACAAGCTATTCATTTCAATTGGTTCTGTTTTACATATCAATGATATATCAGCGTTAAGAGTGGGGATGTTAACCTACATATTTTTGTGCTCTAGTATAATACTATACAATTTTATTAACATAAAAAATGGATTATTGATCGCCTTAACTTTATCCTTCTGTGTTTTCTTTACTTTCCCCAATGATTTCCTTCAACGAGAACATATCATCACCAGTTCGTTCCTTTCATATTTCAGCATGATCTCAATCAGGCTGCTAGGACTAAACCCAAAGAAGACAGTTATATTTGCTAATATTTTAATTATAGCTTTGGCCATTTCATTAAAACCACAATATGCAATAGTA
>NZ_JAPPTM010000026.1:0-50176 GCF_027587105.1 Vibrio sp. RW | reverse complement strand
GCCTGCCGCCAGCGTTCAATCTGAGCCATGATCAAACTCTTCAATTTAAGATTTTGTCGGCTCAATGAATACTGACTTCAAAACTATTCTTTATAAATAAAGAGTGTAATTTTAAAGCTATTATCTTTCCAACAGAAAGATAATGAATTGACTGTGCCAAATACTTTCTTTCTACAAGAGAAAGTAGTTATTCGTATTGGTCACTCAGTTCATTGAAACCAAAATTGATTCCGAGGAATCTGTTTTACTTCTCTTAATAAAAAGAGAGAGATAAAACGTTTTGATATTCATCAACGAGTGCCCACACAGATTGATAGGTTTAAATTGTTAAAGAGCTTCTCTTCGTTGCGATTTACATCACTTCGGAAGAGGCGGCCATTCTAGCTATTTAATTCTCAGTGTCAAACACTTTTGAAAATTAATTTCTACTTTCTAAAAGTAGGAGTAAATAATCACTCAAAGCTAGTCGCCTTACTAACATTCTTCGTTGAAGCCTTGTGGCGTCTACCGTGTCAGTGAGGCGGCATTATAGAGATGTTCCTCACATTGGCAAGTGTTTATTAAAGAAAAATGCAAAAATAACGATTACATGACGAATAAATACCCAAACCCTCATTTTCACAACTTTAACTACAAACTAACTACACAGTAACCACAGACTTATCCACAACCTCTCTAACTTCATCCCCTAGAAACTAAAAAAGCTGCCTTATGGCAGCTTTTCAAATGGCAATGAGTTTAAATCCCAGAGCCATATTGCTCTCCATCATCTTCATGAAGGCCACATTCTCGTTTTAACCCATTAAAACGGGTTTCCTCTTCAGTCATGCCCGGTTCCCATTTCTTAGTCGTATGTGTATCTCCGACAGAAAGGTACCCCTGATCGCGAAGTGGGTGGTAACTGAGGCCATGCTCTTCTAAGTAATAATGAACATCTTTATTTGTCCAATCAATTACTGGCAAGAATTTAAACACACCATTTTGGATAGATAAGATTGGCAAGTTTGCGCGCGATTGAGATTGCTCTCTTCTTAACCCTGAAAACCAAGTCCCCGCCTCAAGCTCATCTAACGCCCGTCTCATCGGTTCAACTTTATTAAGTTTGTTGTACTTCTCTATCCCTTCTATACCTTGATCCCAAAGTTTTCCATATTGCGCTTCTTGCCAATTAGGGCTCTGTTGTGCGCGAAAGACTTGAAGGTTTAGTGTCAACTTCTTGCTTAACTCATCTATAAAGCGATACGTTTCAGGGAATAGATAGCCAGTGTCCGTAAGAATAACCGGAATATCTGGCTTTGCTTGAGTGACTAAGTGCAGCATCAACGCAGCTTGGATTCCGAAACTAGAAGACACCACATGTGTCCCTTCTAAATTTTCTAGAGCCCACTTAACTCTTTCTAATGCGGTTAGCTGTTCTAACTCAGCATTTATTTGACTAAGACGAAGTATCTGCTCCGTCTTAGTCAATGCGAGCAGATCTGCTAACTTCAGTTTTGAGGCGACAGAATTATGCATGCAGATCCCTCTTTGAAATGATCACCTCTTCGATGATGCCAGCTCGGATTGTAAAATCGCCGAACCCTTCATTGTCTTTACGTTCAGTAGCCCAACGTCCCACTAGTGAATCAATCTCTTCTAAGATCTGAGCTGATGTGATGTTCTCTTTATACATCTTAGGAATACGAGTACCGGCCTTGTTGCCGCCTAAGTGCATATTGTAGCGACCTGGTGCTTTACCCACTAAACCAAGTTCAGCCAACATCGCGCGACCACAACCGTTTGGACAACCAGTGACACGAAGAATGATGTTATCTTCTTCTGGTAATCCATGTTTCTTCAGAATCTCTTCAACATCTGTCACGAACTCTGGAAGAAAGCGCTCCGCTTCCGCCATTGCTAAAGGACACGTAGGGAAAGCCACACACGCCATAGAGTTTTTACGTTGCTCAGAAACAGCATCGTCCATCAAACCATACTCACGAGCGAGTTTCTCTATTTTGGCTTTTTGGTTAGTGGCAACACCCGCGACAATCAAGTTCTGATTCGCTGTCATGCGGAAATCACCTTCGTGGATCTTGGCAATTTCAGCCACACCGGTTTTCAGAGCTTTACCAGGGAAATCAAGTAAACGACCGTTTTCAATAAACAGTGCTAAGTGGTGCTTACCATCAATGCCTTCCGCCCAACCAATGCGGTCACCACGACCAGTAAACTCATAAGGGCGGCTTTCAGAGAACTCTATCCCTGCACGTTTCTCGACTTCTGCTTTGAATACATCAATACCAACACGGTCTAGTGTGTATTTGGTTTTGGCATTCTTACGATTTGAGCGGTTACCCCAATCACGTTGTGTTGTTACAACGGCTGCCGCTACATCTAACGTTTTCTCTAACGGTACAAAACCGAAGTCGTCAGCTTTACGTGCATAAGTCGAGGTATCACCGTGTGTCATAGCAAGGCCGCCACCGACTAACACGTTAAAGCCCACCAGCTTTCCGTCTTCAGCGATCGCGACAAAGTTAAGATCGTTCGCGTGCACGTCTACGTCATTCTGTGGCGGGATCACCACCGTCGTCTTGAATTTACGCGGTAAGTAGTTACTACCTAGGATAGGTTCTTCATCTGTTGTTTCTAGCTTTTCACCATCTAACCAGATTTCTGCGTAAGCACGGGTTTTAGGTAATAGATGTTCACTGATCTTTTTCGCCCATTCATACGCTTCTTGGTGCAGCTCAGATTCAACAGGGTTTGTGGTACACAGAACGTTTCGGTTTACATCACCCGCAGTAGCGATTGAATCAATGCCAATGCTGTTTAGCGTTTGGTGCATCAGTTTAATGTTCGGCTTCAACACGCCATGAAACTGAAAGGTTTGACGTGTCGTTAGACGGATAGACCCATAAGAGGTACTTTCATCTGCGAACTTATCTATCGCCAACCATTGCTTTGGAGTGATGATGCCGCCAGGCATACGCGCACGCAGCATGACATTATGCAAAGGCTCTAACTTTTGCTTGGTACGTTCATTACGAATATCACGGTCATCTTGCTGATACATACCGTGGAAACGGATCAGCTGAAAGTTATCTGCGGTAAAACCACCAGTGATACGGTCTTGAAGATCTTGTTCAATCGTACCGCGAAGGTTGTTACTTTCACGCTTCAGACGTTCATTGTCAGCCAAAGGGCCAAGTACTTGACCTAGCACTTCTTGCTCTATTACTTGCTTGCTCATTAGTACACATCCCTTTGGTAACGTTTCGCTTTACGTAAGTCATTAATATATTGTTCAGCTTGTTCTCGGCTCTGGTTGCCATGTTTTTCAGCAATCGTGACTAGTGCTTCATGAACATCTTTCGCCATTCGGGTCGCATCACCACAAACATAAAGGTATGCGCCCTCTTGAAGCCATTGCCAAACCTGCTCCGCCTGTTCGATTAAACGGTCTTGAACATAAACCTTTTCTTTTTGGTCACGGCTAAAAGCAACATCCAATTTGGTTAACGCACCAGATTTAAGGTACTTCTGCCATTCAACTTGGTATAAGAAATCTTGAGTAAAAGTACGGTCACCGAAGAACAACCAGCTCTTGCCTTCAGCATCATTGTTTTCACGCTCTTGAACGAAACTACGGAATGGTGCAATACCAGTCCCCGGGCCGACCATGATGATTGGTGTGCTGTCGTCTTGTGGCAGCTTAAAGTTATTGTTGTTCTCAACAAACACCTTCACTTCAGCGCCTTCTTCCAAGCGCTGAGCTAGGAAACTAGAGGCGCCCCCCAGACGAGACTCTTCACCTTTTTGGTATTCAACCAGACCAACCGTCAAGTGAACTTCTTCATCCACTTCTGCTTGGCTTGATGCAATAGAATAGAGACGTGGCGTTAACTTACGTAAAAGGCCGATCAACTCATTAGCTGATAGATTGGTTCTTTTTTCTGCTAATACATCGACGATTTGAGTGTTACCAGAGTATTCGCGAAGCTTGTCTTTATCTTCCACCAGCTTGATTAACTTCTTACTACCCGACAGCTCAGCAAACTGAGTTACAAGTTGAGGGTTTGACGTCGTAATCTCGAATTTACTGACGAGTGCGCTATGGACAGATAAGTTTTCACCATCGACATCAACACTTTCGATACCAGACAACCCAACCTTAGAAAGGATCTGATTCGCAAGCTCTGAACTGTTTTCGTACCACACTCCCAGCGCATCACCTGGCTGGTAAGTAATACCTGATTCATCAAGATCAATCTCGATATGACGCACATCTTTACCCGAGTCGCGACCGGTGATCTTTTGACTCGTCAGTAATGTCGCTGTGTATGGGTTTTGTTTGGTATATTGAGAATGACCCGCGGCCACTTGACCAACTGGTAATTGAACGACATCGGCTTCTGTGCCTGTCGATAATGTCTCTTTTACTTGCTCTAATGCTTTAGCGCGCCATTCCGTTGCTGACTCTTCGTAATCAACATCACAATCAAGACGGTCAACAAATGATTTAGCGCCAAGCTTAGCGAGGAAGTTATCGAAATCTTTCCCGGTTTGGCAGAAGAACTCATAGCTTGAATCACCTAAACCAATCACACCGTATTGTAGGTTTGGTAATTTTGGTGCTTTCTTCGATTGAAGGAATTCATGCAACTCAATCGCGTTATCAGGCGCTTCACCTTCGCCATTAGTGGAAGCCACAAAAATCACGTGTGTCTCTTTGGCTAGGTTTTTACCTTTATAGTCACTGGCATCAAAAAGCTCGACAGCAATACCTAACGCTTTCGCTTCAGCCTCAAGCGATTCAGCAACACCTTTCGCATTCCCCGTTTGAGACGCGAAGATAATACTTAACTTACCCGCAGGTTTTGCGGCCACAGCTGCAGCGGCTTGAGCAATAGGTGCAGCGGCGCCCACAGGCTGAGCTTGGCTCACCCCCCAAAGGTAGCCACTGACCCATGCCAGTTGCTGAGAAGATAATTCAGAAACAGTTTGTTGAAGATGACCCAACTGTTGGTCATTAAGTGGAGCGGCGAGCCCAGGTAGCTCATTAGCCCCAGACTGTGCATTATTATTTTGTGAAGACTCTTTCTTATTTAAAGACATGGTCACGACATCCCTAATCATTGCGTGACCATAGATTAACTACTCCTTTTAATAACAAGAAAGAATAGAAAAGTATGTTTTATAACTTTTTGGAAGTAAAAAGCGATTGAACCGTAAATTGGCTACTGGTTTTCAATACGAACTTGCTGAAAACCAACGGCCATTGCCGACTTCGATGCTAAATCTAAATCAGCATAATGACACTCTTCACCATGAACATCGGTAAGCAGAACAAAACCACCTCCCATATGGCGAAACTCCACAACCCAAGCCCCCTCTTGAATCGAGGGCTCTATGACCGCTTCGACTAACAGGTTTTCTCGATATAAATTCCGTAATTCATTGAGTGTCATATTCTATCCCTTGCTTTGACCTCACAACATAGACCTTATGAGAATAGACGCTAATCAGATCTCTATATAAGGATGGTCGAAAGTGATGAATGTGCTAACTAATTCCAGAAAGATATAATCAATAGATATAAAAAACGCCACTTAATAAAGTGACGTTCTTAAAATTTGTTTTAAATACGCTTAAATAACCTAGAAGCGCACTTCTGCACCAGCGAACCAACCATCGACCATAACAAAGCTCTTGCCTAGTTCAGAGCGAAAGAACTCATCCGAGTCTAAATCGATAACACGGTAACCACCTCGCAGTGCTACCTCAGTTTCTGCTACTGGGATTCGGTACTGAACGCCAGCCATCAAATCAGTACTCTTGATGCCACTACTATCACCGAACTCCATCGTACCAATGATATCGACGTTGGTGTCAGGAACGTTGATCTCTGCGTTACCGTAGAAACTCCAAGTCAACTCATCAAAGCTTGTTTGAGCGCCACCTGTTTTCGGTTCGATGTAATTCGAGTTTGAATACTGAGTAAACGTCACACCCGCATCAAAGTTCATCAGTTTGTGATCTAACAATGTGTAATAGAAGGTGTAGTCGTACTTATCGAAGGCCAATAAATCTGCATCGACAGAAGTATAGCGGACACTCGCGTTTGGTAGCATTGGGGCATTGTGCTCAAATGCGAAATATAACGAAGGAGAATGAACATCATCATTTTGTCTAACTTCGTTTAGCTTGGTACTTCCCCACCACATATCGGCACCGACTTTAGCCGTGTAAGAAAACCCTTCTTCAGCAAGTACTGCCGAACTTAAAGGTAGCATTCCCACTAAAGCAATTAATGGCATTTTATTCATTTGAGGTAGCTCCAATTTCATATCATTGTGCTAATTGTATGCACATTCATCGATTATTGGAGAAATTTTACCACACATCCTAAAGACTAAAACGATAAAACGCTGGCGAGCAAAAGTTTGACGGCACCATGACTTTAGTAACGCCTTTGGCTAGAACTGTGTACAAAGGTTTTGAAAAACCACACACCGATTGCAATCACAATCAACCAAGGCAGGAGTTTAAACACGACACCGATCATACCGAGTACTAACATAACGAGTAATGCAACCCCCGTTGCTGCTAAGACCGTCATAAACGTAATACCAGTAACAAGTAACGTTGCGACAAAAATAAGAACAAAGATTAATTCAAACATAATGGTCTCCTATTGAATTGATGACCTATCTTTATTACTTTCTAACATTGCAGCTTCCATACCAAGTTAGTACAACCAATAAAACCCTTATTTATCAGGAAAATAAAAAGCCACACATCTAAATGCGTGGCTTTTAAAGAAACTATCAATGGCAAATTTAGCCTCTAGTGGCGAATTTAACCTTAAGTTTTTAAGTTTGGTTTTTTAGCTTGGGCTTTTAAGCTCGAACTTTTAACCTCGAGGGAGGTTATACGTTTAGCTCTTTAGGGATCTTAGCCAATGCCGTTTGCATCACCTCAATACCCGCGCCTTTCTTATGCGCGTTCTCACTGATGTAGCGACGCCATTGTCTTGCACCCGGCATGCTTTGGAACAAACCAAGCATATGACGAGAAATATGTCCTAGACTTGCGCCATTTGAAAGTTCACGCTCGATGTACGGATACATCTCTTCCACAACTTGTGAGCGCTTTTTAATTGGCGTATCTAAACCAAAGATCTGTTGGTCGACTTCGGCCAAGATAAACGGACTATGGTATGCCTCACGGCCGATCATCACACCATCAAGGTGTTGCAAGTGCTCTTTCGTTTGCTCAAGAGTCGTAATACCACCATTCACAGCAATCACTAGACCCGAGAAATCTTTCTTAATTTGGTATGCACGATCGTAATCTAAAGGTGGGATCTCACGGTTCTCTTTCGGGCTAAGACCACTCAACCACGCTTTACGCGCATGGATAGTAAATTGCTCACAGCCGCCTTTTTCAGAAACAGTCGACACAAACTTAGTGAGAAACTCATAAGAGTCTTGGTCATCGATACCAATACGCGTTTTCACCGTGATTGGAATATCAGTGACTTCTTTCATCGCCGACACACAATCTGCCACCAGGTCTGGCTCAGCCATCAAGCAAGCACCAAAACGGCCATTTTGAACTCGGTCTGAAGGACAACCTACGTTGAGGTTAACTTCATCATAGCCACGCTCACCAGCAAGCTTGGCACAAGCCGCTAAATCAACCGGGTTTGAACCACCCAGTTGAAGCGCAAGAGGATGCTCTTGCTCGTTATATTCTAGAAAGTCGCCCTTACCATGTAAGATCGCGCCCGTTGTTACCATTTCCGTGTACAAAAGAGTCTGCTGAGAAAGCAAGCGGTGAAAATAACGGCAGTGGCGGTCGGTCCAATCGAGCATGGGTGCAACGGATAAGCGGTTAGCCGCGTATTTACTAGTATTGTCAGGTTTCATAAGGTGTTACTCGAAATCTATACACTGTATACATATACAGCAATTTGCTAGAATTGCCCCAAACTCACCCTTTCAGTACGCATATAGTACGTATCGATGGAGTAGGACGAATGGCATCATTTAGCATTAAAAAAAGAACACTAAAAAGCGGTGAATCACGCTTCACAGTGGACATTGTAGTCAAAAAGAATTCGGCGATTATACACAGGGAATCGAAAACATTCAGGAAAAAAGAACTCGCTAGAACCTATGCAAACAAGCGGGTTCTTGAGCTAGAAAACCCTGACGAATCCGGACAGAAATCCGTACCGTTGTACGTACTTCTGGACAAGTTTATGGAAGAGCCTGATTTATGGGATAAAACAGGACGAACGAAGCAATACGTAATTAAGCTTCTCCGTGACTGTGACATATCCAAGGTTGAAAGCGACAAGCTAAGAACTAGCGACTTAATCCAACACTGTAAAAATAGAAAAGGTGGAGGAGCTGGCGGTGCAACGGTCTATCACGATGTTGCTTATCTCCGTTCTGTAATGAAAAAAGCCAAGCCTGTGTTCAATATCGCGGCCAACTTTCAGATATTTGATGAAGCAATTCCGGTTCTCATTGATATGGCACTAATAGGTAAAAGCCAGAAACGAACACGCCGCCCTACCTCCGAAGAACTAAAACGCTTAAAGCTTGGATTAGAACAACGTGAGTCTTTCCGACCAAACGGCAAAACTCGAATCCCGTTCACCGACATTCTTGAATTCAGCATTCTAACTTGTATGCGAATTGGTGAAGTCTGCAAACTGCGTTGGGAAGACCTCAACCAAGAACATAAAACGATACTAGTTAGAGATAGAAAGGACCCAAGAAAGAAAGCAGGTAATCATATGATTGTTCCGTTACTTGGCGAGTCATTTGAGATCACACTAAAACAACCAAACAAAGGCGAACTCATTTTCCCGTACAACTCACGAAGTGTTAGCGCAGGCTTTCAGCGAGTAAGGAACGAGTTAGGTATTGAAGACTTGAGGTATCACGATTTACGAAGAGAGGGAGCAAGTCGTTTGTTTGAAAAAGGCTATTCAATCGAAGAGGTTGCTCAAGTAACTGGGCACCGAAACTTGAATATTTTATGGCAGGTTTATACTCAGCTTTTTCCACATAATTTACATACAAAATGCCTCAAAGAAGACTAATTTCATTTTTATCTTACGGTAAAATAACGTACAAATTAATTGACTTTCTATCCAATGCAGACCAGAATCCATTTTGTACGGAGAGTGACCGTACAAGATTTTTATAAATAGTTAATTAGGGTGCTATTCAAGCATCTACATATAGTTGGAGTTTCCGCTGCACGTTAAGGTGCAAGGAGTAAATGATGAGTGCATTAAAAAAAGAGAGAGTTGAATTTCGCCTTTCTGAAAGTGAGAAAAGCGCTTTAGAAGAAGCAGCGCTACTTTCGAATACTACAGTTAGTAAATTTGTATCAGAAACAACAGTAGCTAGAGCTCAAGAAGTGATTAGCGAGAGAAAACGGTTACAAATTCAAGCAAATCAATGGGATTCAGTCATGGAAGCATTAGAAAACCCAGCAGACCCCACTGAATTGATGCAAGAAATTATCGGAATGTCACTGGAGGAAACTTGGACGGTAAAGATCAAAAATTAGAAGTCGAACGCTTTGATCCTGAAGCAACATATGATTTTACGCAATTTGATTGCGGTGTGTGTACGTTAAATGAATATTTAACGAAGAACCTAGCTAAAGAACATGAACGAAGGGTATCTATCCCACACCTATGTGTCACGCAAGGTGAAGAAGGGCAACCTAAAAGAGTTGTCGGTTATTTCACTTTAGCTAGTAGTTCATTTGAAAAGAAACACATCTCTAACAGAGAAAGACGTAAATTCCCTTACAGCTCAGTTCCTTGCATATTACTTAGCAAAATCGCTGTATGTAAGTCTGTTCAAGGGCAGGGTCTAGGCAAGTGGCTTCTTGGTCGAGCAATCCGTCAAGCATTCCTTTCCTCAAGAGATGTAGGTATCTACGCTTTGTTTCTCCATGCCAGAGAAGGGCGAGAACAGTTCTATATAAAAGCGGGAATGATTCGCTCAAAAGAGCAACCTGATATGTTTATCTACTCTCTAAACCAATATGAAGCTAGCTTAAAGAAACAGTTAACAAGTTCATAAGCTTCATCAACCTCTCAAAAGGCGACCGATTATACGGTCGCTTTTTTTATGCTTAAGCTCAGATTTATGACTAGGATTCATAGATTTTTTCGTTCAAGTCGCACTAGCCTTTCATCCATCTTTTCCATCATCAAGCGCAGCCACTTAACATCCGTTTTGAGTGTGATACCCACACCCACCCCGCTAGACAAGGCACTAACAACGGCAACAATTATTGTTTGATACTCTGCCATTACTTGAACTCATTGCGTAGGGTTTCCCATAGGCCAATTGCTAATGGAACTAAGGTACCCAAAAGCCCTCCATACTGAACGCCCGTTTCTGAAACGCTCGCAGTAAGTAGTTCAGGGTGTCCCGCTGCAAGAGCAATACCCGCCCCAATTAGCGCAAGCCCTTTCTTAGTCGATAGCTGTTTAAAATCCACTTTCATTGTTAGCCCCTAGCTGTTGATGCGCTTCCAGATATAAGCGCTGATTAAAGCGGTCAGAATCCCAACCGCCAAACGTTGCATTGTTTCTTGTTTGGTCATACAAGCGCGACCCCTGCAGCTGCATCACTCACTGAGTAATATCGACCAACTTCCATGATGGACATGGCATGAACAAGACGAGTCATGAAGTGATCATCATAGAGATTTAAAGCGGCACTTGGATTCACTCCCACTTTGCTAGCCACAAACTGAATGTAATTTTCGGTATCGTTGTTATCACTCTCTGGCGCCCAACGATGGATAATGCCCGAGAGCGTATTCAGTCCATGAAGATTCTGATAGTTGCGAATGAGTTTGGTCGCAGCTCGAAAGCCATACTTTGAATCTGAGAAGGTTTCAAAAGCCTTATCTTTCGATGGTGTGACCTTACCCGTCCAAGCGTTACCACTAATACGAATGTTGAGCGGGTTGTTATTGCGAACCCCGCGATTAAGTTGTGATTTCATAACTTTTTGCCCCTGATATAGAGAAAGGATTAAGGCAATAACAATAAGTGCGCGAATCATGCAGCCTCCTACGATTAGACTTATGACACGCCCAAACCAACCAAAGTCACATCACCACCATGCAGGAACACTCTCGACAAAATTTCTTTGGCCGTTCTTCCACTATCGGAGGTGTAAGCTGCATCGCCTCTGATCATCAGATGTAGAATGACTTTTTGTTTTCCTTTGATAAGTTCCTTATCAACCCATAAGACAGCCGTTTCATTAGCCGTGACTCGCTGCCCTAGCTCTGAAGGAGTGCCGTGAACCGTCGTACTTTTTAGGTCTAACTTTGTAGCGTAACCATCAGGGGACTTGATGACGTTGCCTTGCTCATCAGCTAAAACAACAGCAAAGCCCAATTCCCCCTCAAAATTGGATAGGCGAAGCATGGTTGAAAGGTTGAAGAAAAACTTAACAAAGGGCTCATCACTTTCAGGTGCTAAAGAGATCAATGGCAAGATATCCATATCTCCAAATTCAGAGAACTCAGACACACTGTATGTAAGCAAAAATCCGTCTAGGTCTTCGTTCCAACCATCTCGGCCACTTCGGTAAAAATCACCTTGAATAATCGGTATCGGTAATGGTGCATCAGAACTAGGTTCGCCAGAGTTCATGTGCTCATACAGAAATTCGATTTTATTTCGACTGTTACCCGTAGGTAGCGGTGGTAATAGCATGTTAATACTCCAATATGTGCGCTGTATCTGTATCAGGCTCTGTTCCTGACAAAGTGAACCCCGCAGTGGTTTCAATCGTGACCGACTCACCCGCGACTAACTCAAAACCTTTGAGCCTCAACACCCCTGTATTACTTGCAGGCGCTTTGATAATTATCCCTTTACGGTTGGCATTCGCGGGAACAGGCATTGGCAATTCACCTGAACGACCCATTAATTCGTTACTAACTTCTACGCCTACAACCTGATTGGGTTCAAGACGTACATCTGGCAGCTCGCTGACTTTCATACTTTGACCAGGTACCAATTCGATTTGCGGCATGGTTTGAATTTCTAGCTTTTGCCCTTCAACTGGTGGGGTAAAATCCCCACGACCATGTTCGAATGAAAGACTACCCTCACCACTAAGTAAGATTCGTCCCATCGGCTTTCCATAGCGAAGAACCGAGCCACTAGGCAAGGTAAATTCCTCGCCAACATCATCTAACCGAACTGACAACTTGCCCTTATAGGACTCAATGAACAGCCAACTGGATTCTAGAGTTAAGGGAACGACTTGCCCTTTAATTAGAGTCAGTTTCATTTTTTCACCGCCTTAAAGAGAATAAAACCAAACACAAGAACGATCACGGCCATAAGAACTAATTGCTGCTTGTTGAGAGCGCTTTGTCCATTGTCTTGTTTGAACTTGGCAAGCTCAGTTAGCTTATCGAGATTTTGTGTGTTTTGAGCCGCTTGGTTACCCGCAAGTCCGGCTATCATTTGAAGGTTTTCGCTATTACTTGAGCTGTACTCTTTGAGCGCACCGTTGGCGAGCGCTAATGATTCATCGAGCGCGTCACCTGCAAAATCAAACGATTTAGCCACACTGCCGTGGTCGGTTGATGTAGCATTAATCGTTGAACCTTCAATACCACTCAGTGCAACGCCGAGGTTGTCACCGCTGATAGCATTTTGACTACTGGTATTCTTTGTACTGGTGCTATTGCTTGAACTGGATTTACCACCCATGCACTACACCTCCCATCGTAATAATTGGTGGCTGTCTTGTTCTATGCTTGAGACTTTGCCAAGCCGCTTTAATAAACGCGCCACCAAAGGAAAATACGTTTTCGTGGTAATCGCTTTCAAACCGCTACTGTTAACGTAAACTGCCAGTTCACGAGTCGCTTTCACTGCGCCAGTTCCCTGTACCGCCCACACAAAGTAGCTACTGCCAATTACTTCACCCGCAACAGCGAGGTCATAGTCATCACCTTGAATCTGGTAGATGCTTACAAGGTCATCACTAATAGCTTGTTTCATTAACTCGAAGTCATCAGGACAAGCGCGAAAAGCGTCTCGCAATCGCTCTTGTACACTTTTTGAATGCGTTACCACTTGGATCATTTGAGTACCTTTAGGGCGACTATGACCAACACCGCGATAGCAAGAATGAGCCAAGGACTCACCCCACCACCCATGTTGATACCACCAATGGATTGCCCCGACTGGTTACTGCTTGTTGCGGTTGATGGTCCAGCGCTACCGCCCTGTAAACCACCTCCGCCCGTTAAACTGGTCATTGCTCCAAACATATCAACCCATTTTTAGCCAAATAATCAGCGCCAGTATCACCACAATGATCCACGCTGATTTGTTGATTTCCTTGGCGGTCAAAAACCCAAGAGTTAAGCCCGCCACGCCGAGATAGAGGATTGGCATTACTTACCTCCTTTGAGCGCGAACGCCAATCCGCCTAACACTACAAGCAACAACAACACAACAATGGCTATGGTCTGCCATTGAACACCGCCACTCGTATTGACGGGCTGTCCATTGGGTTGCTGGTAGTCGTTATTGTTGGCGCGATTCTCGTCTGGACTGGCCGACTTAGCGCGCTCTAGCTCGTTATCCATCTTGATACCAAGCATGTTGCCGCCAAAATCGCCCACCACATCGACAGCGCCACCAACAAGTTCACCCGCCCCTTCAAGGATGCTGTCAAACCAACCGCCAGAACTGGCGGTGGCTTTCGGTTGGTCAGGTAAGGACATCGCTCACCCCCTTAGTTCGCTGTGATAACGCCTACTTGCTCAATCGCTTCAATCAACACAGACACGCTGCCCGTTTGAGACTTATCAAGCTCGAATTGAAGCTGCTTCATGGCGTTAGTTGGCAAACGACCTTCCACACCAAAACCAGTACGAACAAAATCAAGACTGAACCAATCTGGATTTTGTTCTAAGCCACAGATAGCGAGGTCGAATGCGTTGTCTGCTTTGTTGACGTTGATTTCTTCAACGCTGTCACGAAGAACACGAACGCGATCAATAGACGAGTCTTTGAAGTGAATACGCTTTAAGGAAAGAAGCGGAGAACGCTCAGAAAAATCAAACGGAGTACGACCCGATGCACTGGCAAACCAAGACAATGAGTAAATACGCGGTAAGTAAACACGCTGTGACTGAGCTTGTGTTGTATGAGAACGTGCTCGGATACTTGGCGCAGCTGTACCACCCGATTTTGGAGCTAACTGGATATACACAAACCAGATTTCACCTTGTAGGGTAACAAGCTCACCAGTACGAACACCGCCCTTGGTGCGCAGTGTCAAATCAGCAAATGGAATGACATAGCGACCCGCTTGTGTGAACTGTTTACGATGCTCTTGCAGATCTACTAAATCTTGACCTGTTAGGTTGTACGTTTCCTTGCCGTTTAGCGTGATACGTACACGCTCAATATCAGCAGGGTTAGTAATGTTCGTGACCAATTCAATGGATTGGTATGTTGGACCACTAACCAAACGTAAACTTGCTTGGTTACCCCAATTCGCACCTTCAACAGGGTCTAAATCGAGTGGACGTGGGTTAAATGGCGTATTCAGTAGTTCCATAATTTAAAACCACCCCGAATTACCATTAATTTGCTCTTTGAGAGGCTTGAGCGCGCCTACATTGTTGATTACCGCTAATACCGACAGCACTAAGATGACTGTGATTAGCATGGCCTTATGACTTGCTTTCATGGTTTCCCCTGTTTCACAACGTTGGAAAGTTTCAAAGAGTCATTATCAAATCAGACAACCCAAACAAGGTCATGAGGTTTCAACCTATAGGTAGAACTTTTAACCTATAGGTTGAAATGGGAGAGGCATCACGAAGGGTTTAACGGTAATTGCGAGATAGGAGTTTCCCACTTTCACAGTTCAGTGCACCACGTTCTATGTTGCCAATCCCATCACGAACGATAAGGTATTCCGCGATCGCCTTGCCGATAAGACGTTTATTAACCTTGGCACTTTTGAGATCAGCTACTTCGTTCGAGTGAATACCTTTTTGTTTGGCAACCCAATCCGCATCTACACCAGAATTCACCGCCCCCAACCACCAAACCGAAGATTGATTAGTCACGGTTTTTGGTACTTCTTGACCACGCTGAAAGATGGTGTGCACCACATGACCAAACTGACGTCCACCACGTAAAAGCTCACCTGTTTTCCCTTCGAGCTTTCCAGAGGTTTCAGCGCAACTTGCGAGTTCTTCAATCACCACATGCAACTTCGACTTATGGCCATCACCCAACGCCCAAGCAATCGCACTAAAAGCTTCAAGTTCTGACATGCATGCTCCTTTGGGCGGAACATAGGCGAGCTTAAACGAACATCCGACACGACGACCATGAACTGCAGCTTTGATAAACTTGGTAAGGTCATCAAAGCCATGGCACATCTGACCGTGAAACTTTTGCCCCGTGTAGTTTCGGTACGGGTCAAAGAATAGGGCTTGTCCTTTTTTAGGCACCAACCCCATGAATTTCACGGCACTGGTTTTTCCGCTACCCGTACCACCTAAATAAACGGTGTGTTCGGCATCATGAGAGGGATTAGAGTTAATCGGATTTACGATTAGCGACATGCTTGCCCTCCTCTTCTTTCTGCATTTCTAATGCTGTGATTTGTTTCTTGGAAGCCCACCATAAACCTAAAATAGCCAAGGTGAGCGTCATCAAATTCATGTAGTCACCACAATGCTCAAGCAGTGAACCCCCGTATTGTTTGGCAACAGGTCGGGCAGCATTGATAACGCTTTGTTTAGCGCGTTCATCAAACTCGAAATCAATGTCTTTCATAATCGACACGGCTTGCTCAACAACCACTAACCCCGTTGTAACCAACGCATCCAATGCTTCACTTACATCGACTTCGGGTTCTTGTTCAGTGCTGCCACTCGATTGGTTTTCGGTTGAAGTGCTCGATTGCAATTCAGCAACGTACATATCAAGCTCGGCAAGGTTATCAGCACTCATTTCAACGGTTGATTCATCCATTGGCTTTGTCCTCATGCGTTGGTTTTGGCGTTGCCAATAAACGTTTAATGGTGAAGAGCAACACGAGAATCAAACCCAAACATGCCCCAACCTTGAGCACTTGCGGTTTAAGGCTTGGCTTTAGTGGTAGCACTTCGTCTTGGGTTTCTTCGGTTGGGAGCGTTTGGTCTACCATAGTCATTTCAGTTGAATCGGTATTGGTTTGTGCTTCAATGACCGTTGGCTCATCTTCGGTTAGCTCAAGCGCAACGACTTCGTTTAGCACTGGCAGCTGGGCAACCGACTCTTGCATGTGCTCACTGCAATAATCACTCACCGTTTTACTCATTGAACTATTACCGCAGCTCGGACACTTGTAATAAAGCAATCCAAGGTTGCGCCCGTTCTTAACGGTTTCGCCTGTATCAATCATCTTTCCCTCGCCTACCATGTGAACGGTTGACGCTCGACTGCAGACAGGGCAAGACACATAGCCCCGCGTTGGATTCGGTGTTTTACTCATTGGTTTGCACCTCTTCAATCACTTTACCCATCTGCTTTTGGAGCTGCTTTTTACGCTCAGAACGAATGATGCGGTTGGCTTTAGCGACAAGCTTTGCTTTGTCTACTAATTTAGGGTCAAGACCAAGCTCAGTCAGAGGGTTGGCATTCCCCATCAAAAGTTTAGGGGCAAGCGTCAGTAGGTCACTTGGTGCTAGGTCTTTGACTTTATCGAAGGCGGTTTCAAGCTCTTGCTCCAATCCATCAATAGTATCGAGACGTTTTAGCTCTGCTTGGCATTCTTCTTTAGAAAGTGTGTTCATGGTATTCCTCTGTC
The DNA here is from genome assembly GCF_027587105.1 of Vibrio sp. RW. NCBI lineage: Bacteria > Pseudomonadati > Pseudomonadota > Gammaproteobacteria > Vibrionales > Vibrionaceae > Vibrio > Vibrio sp. RW. The sequence continues at coordinate 33,287 of NZ_JAPPTM010000026.1, read as the reverse complement.
TCACGACGTTGTTTAGTGTTTAGCCCCTGATTCACATCGTTGGCAATGGTTTAATACACAATCAGACGATTGTTTTTGAAACTGATACTCGTGTATCTATCAATTTGAACTTTTGCTCCCCGCATTAGCGGTGAGATTAGACATTGGACTCCCTCCACGCTCCATCCGGTCACGCGTTGAAGATGTTCAACTAAGGGAGAGTTACAGTTATTTTCAGTGCTCCAAGACGAAGCTCCGCTTCTTTGGGTTAATTCGCTTCGCTCATCTTTCCACGCATCCACATCGCACTTCGCCACAATAGAAAAACGCTCGCTGCACGTCTCGATCACATGACCCAACCACTTAAGGCCAATCACCCGCTTGGTTGTTTCACCGTACTGATTAAATTGCTCTTCATGAGCAAGACGCAAGTCCCCAATGTGTTGAGTAAATTCTTTCCAACGTGATTTATCTGCATGGTCATGTAGATTTGCTAAATCCTCATCAATGGCCACATCCAATTTATTGGCGCGTCTCAGCTGTCGCCACAACCCAACCGCAGGAGCGCCCGATTGTGAAAACTGTTTGATGCCCCATGCACTTGCCCACGCTCTAACCGACACAGCAATATCACCGGCATCACCTTCTGGCATATGCGCCCCGTTAATGTTCTTTGATATGTATTTGATGATGTAACCCGTTGCGCTCCCTTTGGCTGGGTCGCAAGGCTTGGCGTAAAAACGAGCTTTACGCTGCTTCTTGGTATGAAGTTCGTCAGCATCTTCATTTCGGGCGATGGTCGCGCAAATACGCATGAATTCCGCTTTATGCTCAGGGGCACAATAGACAAATGCATGGAGGTGAGGGGTTCCGTCTTTGTGGGGTTCAGCTACCCGAAGACCAAACCAAGGTAAATCAATTTTTGCAAAGTGAGCACGGGCAAGCTTCCACTGCTCCATTAGGTTTTGATGCGCCTCTTTGACGGTGCAACCATTCCACTTGGGAGAGTTACGGTGATATTGAGACGGTAGCGTCCATGTAATAAATATACCTTCGAAGCCCATATCAATGGCTCGCTCTTCATCGCCACGACTACGAACAACAAGTTCAACGCGTCGGTTCTCAAGGTTAGCGGTTGTACGTGAGGCAACTTCGGCAAGGTTGAACTCCTGCATGGTCTCATGACTAATCACAACCATGTTTTGCATGAAGTCTTCCGACTCACGCATCTTCTGCTTGAAGTTAGAGAGAGTTAGACGCGAGACATAATGCGTTTGTCCTTGCTTCTTACCGACATTACCTAGAGTCACTTGAGCGTGCTCAATGTATTGCTTACGCAGACGTTTAAGTTTGCGCGTTAAATATTTAGGATCGATACAACGACGGATAGCGCACTCTAAAATGGTTTCAGCGTCTCGAATGGTGAGCTTCTTACCTAGATCGCTAGTATCAGCACTAGGCGGTTCAACGAACGCTTTTAACATCACGTCACGGATTTGTTCAAAGCCGTAATGCAACGCCTCGTAGTAGTCCAGAGAGCTATCAGAAATGCCATCAATGCGCTTTTCAGTTTCGACAATGGCAATATCGTTAATGATATCGGCAAAGGCTACGGTCAGCTTGACGGCAAAGTCTTTGATTAAGTCGTCACTCATAAGAATGTCATGAGTAAGCTCTAAAGGCTTAGGCTCATAACAGGCAAAACCAAAAGGAAACTTGCTTGAAAAGTGGTGAGCGACTTTATCAACGTAAGACACGCGATCTTTAACGAACGCGGATAAGTTGCGATCAGTAGGGTTATCTCGTTTTTTACGAATGCCAATCTTGAAGTCGATGTCTTGGCGCAACATCATCGGCAGATGCGCAGTAACGTTTGAAACGAACTGACCAAAAGATTGATTTACGTTAGGTTGATAAAATCGCTTGTAGGTACTCATTGTGTCACCAGTGACGGGTTATAAACGCGCTAAAGAAATGTACTTAGTAGAATACGGCTCATGAAACCACCTCTCGAAGCCTCATAACTTGAAGCTTTAGAGCACGTTTATATTCAGCCTGACCTTTGGAACTGAAGCGGTAATCTTTACCGCCTCGTTGCTTTGAGCTATAGCCATTTGGAAAGTGCTTGGCTTTTAGGGAGGCAATAATTTCAAGTCCCTTTGCTGTTGGCATGTCTATTCCTCCAAGCTTTCCAATAAAATTGCGGCTTCGAGTAACTTCAGATAAATCGGGTATAAAAATTCAAACTCAGGCGAAGACTCGCTTAAAGAAGCCAAGCGACCTTTTACAATCATGAAAAGCTCTTTGGCTTCACTCGAATGAGAAAGGTCTACGCTAACGCTGTGAATCGGAGTCGCTACATTATTAATGCTCAATCCTCCTACCCGTTTACCGATAGCCAATCACACTTGGCCACTGAATGACGCTCATCAATGTAAGCAGCTAGATCTTCTATCTTGATTAACGATGGGCTGCGTTCTGAATCGCGCAGCTTGAAGGTAGGAACGGGAAAGTCACAAGCTTTCGCTCTTTGCTCTGCCGTCTTTGGGGTGATACCAAAAAACTCTTGGCTTACTTGTTTAAGCTCTACAGTAGGACTTTCAAATCTAGCGAGTAATGCGAAGTTTGTGTTCATAAATCACCTATGCAATTATGGCGAGTTAACTAAGAGCAACTATAATTAACTCAAGAATGTCTCAATGTCGTCACGAGACATTATTGAATCATAATTAACATATTGCAACACCTTTGAGCACACTGGAGCATTCAATGAGCATCGTGGACGAACAAATATCTGAACTTAAGAAACTAACCAAAACCTCAAAAAATACTGACTTATCAAAGGCTTTAGGGGTTTCAGCATCAACCATTCAAACGTGGAGAATGCGAGGAAAAATTCCTGAAGATATTTTTCTAAAAGCGAACGAGATCTCAAAAAGTGGCTCATTGGCTCCAAAAGGCTATTTGGAACTAAAGTTCTTCGATATTGAGGTAAGTGCAGGGCATGGTGCGCTTGTTGAGAAAGAAGAAGAATCTAGCGCAATGGTTTTCAGTGAGAAATTCATTAGGCAAGAGCTTGGCTTTAACCCAAACAATATCTTCCTAATGCCCGTTCGCGGTGACAGCATGATCCCAACTCTTAAGAATCAGAGCGTTGTAATGGTGAACCGCGTTGATGGTTTTTCTACTGATGGGATTTACGTATTCAGATATGACAATCGATTGATGGTGAAGAGACTTCAATTTCTACCAAACGGAATCAAGGTAGTCAGTGACAATAGTGCTTATGAAGCATGGGAACTTGGAAAAGAAGAGATTAAAGGTAACGACTTCGAGATCATCGGTGAAGTGGTTTGGTCAGGGCAAAGGATGTAGGCGAAATGAAGCGCCTACACCTCATTTAATTTCGTTCTCTATACTTAAGAAAGACGAAGAGCCCCCCTCCAAAAATCAGCATAGGGAGGTTAGTTGTACTCAAAATGGAGCTCATATTATCGGAGTAATATGGCAAGCCTTTTTTGATTAAAAAACTAGATCCTATTGCTGCGGAAAGGGCACTGAAAAGCCCAACCCATCGAGGTATTGTGACAGCTTTTAATAATATAGATGCATAAGCAAAATAAACGTAAACAAAAGAAAGAAAAGCACCTGAGACGATAACCAACGCGCTTTTGTATACTTTGTTATCTTCATTTTTGTACATTATCAAATCTATTTTTTTTATATTTGTTATGCGTCCTAAAACTTTTAGAGATGAAATTTCACCCGAAACAACCATAGATATATTGATGTTATCTTCTGAATTTAGAAGTAAAGGCTTAAGTTTTAAGGATTTTCTATCGAAAGACACTTCAGCAGGGATGGAAGTTGGTAACGTTGAAGTAATAGAAGCCTTGATTATGGTAACTCCAGAGTCGAACTCTAACTGCAGTGGCATATCAAAATCAGATTTGCTTATAGGTTCAGTTCCAGTGTTCTTGATTTGTAGTTTTACTAGTTTTGGGCTTTCAACTAATTTTTCGTCAAAAAAAACCTTTAAGCCAGCGACCTGCTCTGTATCAGAAATTAAACTATCTGTTGATATTAGCTCAACGGTTAACTCGTTAGTAGTGAACTCCCAAAATGCGATACCAATGGGGACAATTATACTTAGAAAAGTAAAAACTAAACCTAACCAAACTGAACTTGTTTTTTTCATCTTATATACAACTCGTTTAAATGACTGTAAATCGTATCATTAATCAAACGAATACAGCTATAGTTGAAAGGTGCAAAAAAACATAAAGTACGCATATAGTACGTATAACTTGCTTTTAACTACTGGTATTACTTAAAAGTGAGTCCAATCGAGCATTGGAGCGACAGACAACTTACATGAGTGTGTCATGGCAAAGTAACCTGATAGCGAGTCAAAAAATCTGCTGGAACACCCAGCAAAAAGCAAAGTCGGCTATTGTAAATGCTATGTCCTAATTGTGCTATATGAACTTTACTTCACATTTTCTTATTTAAACCTATTCACCAGGCCTCTAATTCAGCCTCACTAATCAGTTATGCCTTGAGTCACACAGTCATTTTGAGTTACCTTGTCTTATTCAAAGTCGTGGGTCACAATACGCTCTGTACCTGACTTTAATAGAAATCATTGGCTCCCAAGTAAAGTTATCTAGAAATAGAATTTGAACAGGAATGTCCGATTGAATGGTGAAAAATTTGGACCACACATTAATAGAGCAAGTTGAAGGGCTATGCGCATCTCGAGGAGTTAGATTAACTCCGCAAAGAAAGCGAGTGTTTGAGCTCATCCTCTCTAATAAAAAAGCCTCCAGTGCATACGAATTGTTAGAGCAATTAAAGGTGAGCGAACCACAAGCCAAACCGCCCACAGTTTATCGCGCTTTAGATTTTTTGTTGGAACAAGGTTTCATTCACCGAGTTGAGTCTACCAATAGCTTTATATGTTGTTGCTCTTGTAATGCCAACAAGCATTTCTCACAGCTATTAATCTGCGACCAATGTGGCACTGTGATTGAGCTACAAGACGATGCTCTTATCAATCAACTCGCTAATAACGCTGAGAAGCATGGCTTTCAATTAACGAATCACGTTATTGAGTCTCATGGCATTTGCCAAACTTGCTCCTCTGATATGAAACAATAAGATTATAGAAGAACATTATGCGCGCTGAATTTGTAAACCCGTTTTTAGCTTCTCTAATGAATGTACTAAAAACGATGGCTTCTCTAGAATTGAAACCACAAAAGCCAAGAGTTAAAAAAGATGAAATCGCTCGTGGTGATGTCTCTGGTTTAATCGGTATGGTTGGCCCACAATCTCGAGGCTCAATGTCGATCACCTTTGATGAAGGCCTTGCCCTAGAAATCATGGAAAACATGTTGGGTGAACGACCAAACGGCCTAAATGAAGAAGTCACCGATATGGTCGGTGAAATCACTAATATGGTTACGGGCGGCGCAAAACGAATTCTTGCAGAAAGTGGCTTCGACTTCGACATGGCAACGCCAATCGTGGTTGCAGGTAAAGGTCATACTATTCGTCACAAATGTGAAGGCGCAATCATCATTATGCCTTTCACATCTCAATGGGGTAATGCCTTCATCGAGATCTGTTTCGAATAGAGACTATCACTGCAAATATTTAGAAGGCTGACGCTGTATTTAAGAGGCTGACAGATATGTCAGCTTTTTTGTTACCTGCGATTTAGCCATTGTTAGAGCGACAGATACAAAAACGCCAACCCGAAGGTTGGCGTTTCTTTTTAGGCTATCAACTCAATTAAGCTTTAAGTGCTTTAAATGCGTTGATTAGGCCGTTAGTTGAGCTGTCGTGAGACGTTACTTGAGCATCGTCAGCAAGTTCTGGAAGAATTTGGTTTGCTAGTTGCTTACCAAGCTCTACACCCCATTGGTCGAAGCTGAAGATGTTCCAGATAACGCCTTGAACAAAGATCTTGTGCTCGTACATCGCAATTAGGTTACCTAAAGAGCGAGGGTTGATTTGCTTAACAAGAATTGAGTTTGTTGGGCGGTTACCTTCAAACACTTTGAAAGGTACCAGTTCAGCTACTTCTTCAGCTGTTTTGCCCGCCGCTAGGAATTCAGCTTCTACTGTCTCTTTTGTCTTACCGAATGCTAGTGCTTCAGTTTGAGCAAAGAAGTTAGACATCAGCTTCTGATGGTGATCAGAGGCTGGGTTGTGGCTGATAGCAGGCGCGATAAAGTCTGATGGGATCAGCTTAGTGCCTTGGTGAATCAGTTGGTAGAAAGCGTGCTGGCCGTTTGTACCCGGCTCACCCCAGATGATAGGACCGGTTTGGTACTCTACTGGGTTGCCTTCACGGTCTACAAACTTACCGTTCGATTCCATGTTACCTTGCTGGAAGTACGCAGCAAAACGGTGCATGTATTGATCGTAAGGTAGGATAGCTTCTGACTCAGCGCCGTGGAAGTTGTTGTACCAAATACCGATAAGCGCAAGGATGACTGGAATGTTGCTTTCAAATTCCGTTGAAGCAAAGTGGTTATCCATCTCGTGAGCACCTTCTAGAAGCTCGACGAAGTTATCGAAGCCAATAGAAAGAGAGATAGACAGACCGATTGCAGACCATAGTGAGTAACGACCACCAACCCAGTCCCAGAATTCGAACATGTTGTCAGTATCAATACCAAACTCAGCGACCGCTGTTGCGTTTGTTGATAGTGCTGCGAAGTGTTTAGCAACGTGTGCGTTGTCACCCGCTTCAGCCAAGAACCAATCACGTGCAGAGTGCGCGTTCGTCATGGTTTCTTGAGTGGTGAATGTTTTAGATGCCACGAGAAATAGCGTTGTTTCTGGGTTTAGAGGCTTAAGTGTCTCAACAATGTGAGTGCCATCTACGTTAGAAACGAAGTGCATGTTTAGGCGAGTTTTGTATGGTGTTAGTGCTTCAGTCACCATGTACGGACCAAGATCCGAACCGCCGATACCGATGTTGACTACATCAGTGATCTCTTTACCTGTGTAACCTTTCCACTCACCAGAAACAATACGGTGTGTGAACAGTTCCATTTTTGCTAGTACTGCATTAACTGCTGGCATTACGTCTTTGCCATCAACCATTACTGGCTTATCGCTGCGGTTACGTAGAGCTGTATGAAGCACTGAACGACCTTCAGTCTTGTTGATTGCATCACCGCCAAACATCGCTTCAATTGCAGACTTAACTTCAGTCTCGTTAGCAAGAGCAAATAGGTGCTGCATAGTCTCAGCATCGATTAGGTTCTTAGAGTAATCCACTAAGATGTCAGAACCGAAACGAGTAGAAAAGTTCTCGAAACGCTTTGCATCTTGAGCAAACAGCTCTTTCATATCCATATCTTGAGCTGACTCAAAATGTGCCGTTAGCGCTTTCCACGCTTGTGTTTGCGTTGGGTTGATATTTTTCAACATGGTATCTATCCCGATGTTACTGTAGGTTTTATTCTAAACGTCACCTGAGTGATGAATAGAACCCCCGATTAGGCGAAAGTTTATATTTTTCTGTGATGACCAAATCGCATCACCACCGAAAGATTCTTTGTAATTTTTTTTCACGACGTATTATGCCGTATATGAAGAGCGGTACCTTGAGATAAATCAGGATTCGAATTCCTGATAGAAAGATCGGTACAAACTCTAGCTCTAACATAATTAAATGTGAGCGATACCTGATAAATTCAAGTTCAAAAGATAGCGTTAAACCACTTTTTTTCCAAATACATTATAAAGGATGGCGTATGTGGATTCAGAAGACTATACACCTAAATGCGCGAAAGCGTGGATTTCATCTCATTACTGATGAAATTGAACAACAGATACACGATATTGGCTCTCTATCCGTTGGTTTATTACATCTCTTTACTCAACATACCTCTGCCAGCCTCACGCTAAACGAAAACGCAGACCCAACAGTGCGTGGCGATATGGAATCGCATTTCAATAAGTTTGTTCCCGAGCGCGCGCCCTACTATAGACACACTTATGAAGGCGATGATGATATGCCTGCTCACATTAAAGCATCGACACTTGGCACCAGTGTGACAATTCCAATCACCAACGGTCGTTTAGCTTTAGGAACATGGCAAGGTATTTACTTAGGTGAACATCGAGATTGTGGTGGAAGCCGCACTGTCATTGCTACAATCCAAGGCGAATAACCGTAAGCGTTCAGCCATAAAGATCGATTGATAACCAGAGAATTACCAGTAAATAAAAAGGGTGGCACAGTTATGTGCCACCCTTAAATAATCAGAAAGACTTGAACATCTTTATTTTACGTATTCCATTGCGACACGCGGGGTCAGCTTTGTGACCAGCTCGTAAGCAATGGTACCAATATGTTCTGCCACTTCTTCTGAAGGTAAGCCTTTCCCCCATAGCGTCGCTTCGTCACCCACTTTATCAGTAGCATCAGGGCCAAGATCAACCGTTAGCATGTCCATTGACACTCGACCTGCAATCGGTACTTTTCTACCGTTCACAAACACCGGAGTACCGTTAGGGGCAGTTCGAGGGTAACCATCACCATAACCTATCGCGATAACCCCTACTTTAGTGTCTCGTTCACTGATCCAGTTGCCGCCATAACCAACACTTTCCCCGGTTTTAACATCACGAACAGCGATCAAGTGTGATGTCAGAGTCATCACAGGCTTAAAACCAAGCTCTTGTGCTGACTTATCTACGAACGGTGATACGCCGTAAGAGATGATTCCAGGACGAACCCAATCTAAGTGGCTATCTGGCCAGGCTAATAAGCCTGCAGAGTTCGCAAGAGAGCGTTCGCCCTCACAGCCTTCAGTCAAAGACAGGAATAATTGAGTCTGTTGCTGTGTCGTGGCTTTGTCTAACTCGTCAGCACAACCGAAGTGGCTCATATAACGCAACGGCTTAGCCACGTTCGGACATTGATGCAGGCGATCTACGAAATCTTGATATTGTTCAGAACGAACCCCCAAGCGATGCATACCGCTATCGACTTTAAGCCATACCACAACCGGTGATTCTAACGCTGTGTTTTCTAAAGCGCTGAGTTGCTCTTCACAATGCACCACTGTTTGGATGTTATTGGCCACCAATACCGGTAAATCACCCGAAGAGTAAAAGCCCTCAAGTAACAGCACAGGCCGAACAATACCACCAGCACGAAGTTGTAAGGCTTCTTCAATACGAGCGACACCGAACGCATCAGAGTTCTTAGAGTGTTTAGCGATGTTCAATAAGCCATGCCCATAACCATTAGCCTTTACCACTGACATCACTTTACAGTGAGGTGCTTTAGACTTAATCAGTTGGAGATTGTGCTCTAATGCACCCAGGTCAATACTCGCTGTCGCTGCTTTCATATAAGTCATTAACGATTACTCATCATCAAATGCAGGGCCTGCATAGTTATCAAAACGAGAGTGTTGCCCTTGGAAGGTCAGACGCACGGAACCGATCGGACCGTTACGTTGCTTACCAAGGATAATCTCAGCGATGCCTTTTAGTGAACTGTCTGGGTTATAAACCTCATCACGATAGATAAACATGATTAAATCGGCATCTTGCTCAATCGAACCTGATTCACGCAAATCCGAGTTTACAGGGCGCTTATCAGCACGTTGCTCTAGGGAACGGTTAAGCTGAGAAAGAGCCACAACCGGAACGTTCAATTCCTTCGCGAGCGCTTTCAATGAACGCGAAATCTCGGCGATTTCAAGAGTACGGTTATCAGATAACGAAGGTACACGCATTAATTGCAGGTAATCTATCATGATCATAGAGAGACCATCATGCTCACGAGCAATACGTCGAGCACGAGAACGCACCTCTGTTGGGGTTAGGCCCGAGCTATCATCGATATACATATTCTTTTTATCCATCAGAATACCCATACTCGATGAAATACGCGCCCAATCTTCATCATCTAACTGACCAGTACGGATCTTAGTTTGGTCTACGCGAGAAAGTGACGCTAACATACGCATCATCAGCTGCTCTGCTGGCATCTCAAGAGAAAAAATCAAGACTGGCTTATCTTGTTTCAGCGCTGCGTTTTCACACAGGTTCATCGCAAACGTCGTTTTACCCATCGATGGACGTGCAGCGACAATAATTAAGTCAGAACCCTGTAGGCCTGCCGTCTTCTTATTGAGGTCGTTAAAACCAGTATCGACCCCCGTCACACCATCTTGTGGCGTTTTATATAGAATCTCGATACGTTCTAGCGTCTTCTCTAGAATGTTATCAACGTTTTGTGGGCCTTCATTTTCGCTTGTACGACCTTCGGCAATGGCAAAAACTTTACTCTCAGCCAGATCGACTAGCTCTTCTGATGTACGTCCTTGTGGGTCATAACCCGAATCAGCAATCTCATTCGCCACACCAATCAGGCTGCGTACCAGAGCACGCTGTGCCACGATATCCGCATAAGCATTAATGTTTGCTGCACTTGGTGTGTTTTTCGCAAGGTCAGCTAAGTAAGCGAAGCCACCGACATCTTCCAGTTGCTCACGCAACTCTAAATGTTCAGAGAGTGTAATAAGATCCAAAGGAGAACTTTCTTCAAGGATATCTTTTACTGCCTCAAAGATCAGACGGTGAGGACGACTATAAAAGTCCTTACTCACCACTTTTTCAGCAACCGTGTCCCAGCGCTCGTTGTCCAGTAACAAGCCGCCAATAACAGATTGCTCAGCTTCTAATGAATGTGGTGGGACTTTGATGGCATCCACCGGATCGTTGGCTGATTTCTGACTTTTGCTATCCACTATGACTACACTCAATAACTAATAATGATCGCTCATTATACCCAAGAACATTCATTTGTAATCCGATCCTACAGGTTTGTTTTATTCTTCCAGAAAAATTTACCTATTGCTGACTGAAACCACCAAGGGTAGCATTACGATCTTTCCATTAATTCACTGTATAACTGGGGTATGCGTGTCCAAATTATTGGCTCTGAGCACTGGCCTTCTGAGCACAGGTCTCTTGAGCACTCCGTTGGCTTTAGCTGATGATGCTAAACCCTCTGTTGATGCAATACTCGACTCTATAGTAGTACCAGAAGCTACCACTGAACCGCTTGTCGCTGCACCGGCACCCGAAGAAGATATGGATATCGTACCGAGTGATACAGAACTGCCTAATCCACTGAAAACCGAAGTTGAATTTGGTTACCAATCGCATAATGGTAACTCAGAATCCCGATCGCTTAATGCTCGCCTTAATGGTGAGTACACCTCCGGGCGCCATAGAACCAGTGGTGAATGGAAATACTACAATCTCTACAAAGATGGTGAAGAGGATAAAAGGCAATCGACGTACTCAGCTCAAAGCGACTACAAATTAAGCCCTAAAACCTATCTTTACGGCAGCTTTAAAGGTGTCGACTCTCGATACAGCGCGTACTTTAAAGATTATACCGTTTCGAGTGGCCTTGGTTATCAATTTTCAAATACAGAAGAGTTTATTTTAGAAGTGGAAATAGGGCCTGGTTTTCGTTACCAAGAACCTAACCTTGATGAGATAGACGATGATGACATCATCTTTCCTGACATTGTTGAGGAAGCGATTTTCCGGGGCAACGTGAATACGTCATGGCAAGTTTTGCCGAACTTACAATTCAAAGCGAATGTGACTGTTGTGTCAGGACACAGCAACCTAAACTTTGATACTGAATTAGAAGCGATCAACGATATCACTGATAATATTGCGTTGAAGATCGCTCACTCTCGTCAATACCACGACAAGGTGCCTAATGGGTTGAGCAAAGAAGACTCGGTGCTGTCTGTTAACCTATTATTCCAATTCTAATCTGAACGACTGCTTGTTCAGCAATAAGAGCATTTGGATCACCGTAAGCTTTTTACTTACCACAACCCTTCCTTATATTTCCTATATTCCAGACATAAAAAAACACCAGCCGTAGCTGGTGTTTAAAACTTTCAAAAGAAAGAATTCGTCTTGGTACTGAAATTACTCAGCTGCAACGATAGTGATTTTCGCAGTAGCAAAAACTTCAGATTGAAGTTGGATGCTTACTTCGAATTCACCAGTGTTACGTAGAGCGCCTTCAGGTAGGCGTACTTCGCTCTTAGCTACTGCAACACCTGCCGCTGTAATAGCGTCAGCGATGTCACGAGTACCGATAGAACCGAATAGTTTACCTTCGTCACCAGCTTTAGAAGCGATTGTAACGCCTTCTAGAGTGTTAACTGTCTCAGCACGAGCTTGAGCCGCAGCTAGTTGCTCAGCAACTTTAGCTTCTAGTTCAGCACGGCGAGTTTCGAACATAGCAACGTTGTCTTTAGTTGCCATAACTGCTTTACCCTGTGGGATAAGGAAGTTACGAGCGTAACCAGATTTAACGTTTACTTGGTCGCCAAGGCCACCTAGGTTACCGATCTTATCAAGTAGAATAACTTGCATTATCTTTGTCCTCTTAAACTATTGTTAACTATTACCGATTACTGATGCTTATCAGTGTACGGTAGTAGTGCTAGGTAGCGAGAACGCTTGATAGCGCGAGCTAGCTGACGTTGGTATTTAGCACTTGTACCAGTGATACGGCTAGGTACAATTTTACCAGCTTCAGTGATGTAGTTTTTTAGAGTTGCTACGTCTTTGTAGTCAATCTCTTGTACGCCTTCTGCAGTAAAACGGCAGAATTTACGACGACGGAAGAAACGAGCCATGGGCTATCTCCTGATCTAAATTTAATAATGCGGTATTGACACAAGTTTATAAATAAACGTAAGCAAATGCTTGAAGTGAAAATACCTAAACGAGTTGAATAAAATTTAATGACCTAAAGGGTCAAAAAAGAATTACTCAGCAGCAGCTTCTGGCTTAGCTTCTTCTTCACGACGTGGTGCTCGTTCTTCACGGTCATCACGACGAGGAGCACGCTCTGCACGCTCTTCTTTTTGCTTAAGCATGATAGATTGCTCAGTCACAGCGCCTTTTGTGCGCATGATCATGTTACGTAGAACTGCATCGTTAAAACGGAAAGCAGTTTCTAGCTCGTCCATCACTTCTTGGCCAGCTTCAACGTTCATAAGAACGTAGTGAGCTTTGTGAAGTTTGTTGATTGGGTAAGCCATTTGACGGCGGCCCCAGTCTTCTAGACGGTGGATAGTACCGCCAGCTTCAGTGATTGAACCAGTGTAACGCTCGATCATGCCAGCAACTTGCTCGCTTTGATCAGGGTGAACCATGAATACGATTTCATAATGACGCATTTGGTTGCTCCTTACGGATTATTAGCTTCCACGAAAGGCTCGGTCGTCCAAGGGAAGCAAGGAACTAAAGAAAAATGACCGAGTTTTAAGGACGGCAAATATTATAGAAAGAACCCGGTATTAGCAAGCGGTATTTGGCTAATAATGAAACAGTTTTCCTTTCGCCATCTAGCCATCCAAGAAAGCGAAATATTCTCTCTCTTGGGCCAGAAAAAGAAACGCTCACCAACTCGGGTGAGCGTTAATAAATTCATAGACTTAGAATAGTTCTAACGCTTTATGTCGTAAAGCATCACGACCCCCAGCATTAATGAGTAGGCGTTATTGAGCTAAACGCTGTCTTACCGCTTCGAACAGGCAAATACCCGACGCTACAGAAACATTCAGGCTAGACACGCTGCCTGCCATTGGAATCTTAATCAAGTCATCGCAAGTTTCACGCGTTAAACGGCGCATACCATCACCTTCCGCGCCCATCACTACAGCCAACGGGCCAGTTAGCTTCGCTTGGTAAATATCATGCGTTGCTTCGCCCGCCGTTCCCACAAACCATACGCCCTGCTCTTGCAGTGCACGCATTGTGCGAGCCAAGTTGGTTACACGTACTAGAGGAACCGTTTCAGCCGCACCACATGCTACCTTGCTTACCGTTGCCGTTAACGGCGAAGAGCGGTCTTTCGGAACGATAACCGCAGCCACACCAGCCGCATCGGCATTACGAAGGCAAGCACCTAGGTTATGAGGGTCTGTTACGCCATCTAAAACCAACAGTAATGGCTGTTCATGTTGCGCTAGAATATCGTCTAGGTGCGTTTCATTAAGCTGCTTAGCAGGCTTTACCTTCGCGATAATACCTTGGTGATTCGCACCTTGTGCTTTTTCATCAAGCGGCTTACGGCCCATCTGCTGGATCGATACACCAAACTGCTGCAGTTGGTTCAGCAATGGAAGAAGACGCTCGTCTTGGCGACCTTTCAGTACATACGCTTCAATAAAGCGTACTGGATCTTTTTCTAGTACGGCTTTCACCGCGTGAATACCGTAAATAAATTCGTTACTCATTATCTCAAGTTACTCATAGTGCTCAGAGAAGAGCGCATCCATTCCGACACCTCCCTCTCTGTGTTGTTTATTTCGAGAGTATGCGTCTTTCGCCTGATACTCTCGCATTCAATTAGTGAAACGCTAAACCGTGCTGGTCCTTGTAAACCAAAATATTAAGACTTATCCGCTTTTGGCTTACGACTTGCTGCCCGTTTTTTCTTAGCGCGAGCTTTAGCAGCACCGGTTTTATTCGCCGACTTCTTCTTATCAGACTCTTGAGTACTACCGTCTGGTCGCTTAGTTGGCTCAACCAAAGGCTTCGCAGACGTTCCTGGTTGATTGCTCTTTACTGCCGAGCGTTTCTTGCTCTTTGCCTTTTTCATCGCATCTGATGCGCGTTTCTTGGCCGTTTTGCCTTTACCACGCGGCTGACGCTCAGTGTCTTCCAAATCAAAGTCAATTTGACGAGTTTCTAAGTTAACCGCAGAAACCTTCACTTTAACCGAATCACCCAAGCGGTAGATATTACCAGAGCTCTCACCCACTAGGCGCTGACCAACAGCATCAAATTGGTAATAATCATTCGCTAGCGCAGATATATGAACCAGGCCATCAATGTGCAGTTCAGTTAGACGAACAAAGAAACCGAAGCCAGTCACGTTGGCAATAACACCATCCATCACTTCGCCGACATGGTCTTGCATGTATTCACATTTCAGCCAGTCGTTCACTTCACGTGTTGCATCATCCGCACGACGCTCAGTCATTGAACACTGATCACCGTAGAAATCCATGTCATCGAATGTGTAGTGGTACCCACCCGTTGGTGTCCAACGTTCGCTGCTGCGACCTTCTTCTTTAGCGATTAAGTACTTAATTGCGCGGTGTAACAATAGATCAGGGTAACGACGAATTGGTGAAGTAAAGTGCGCATAACGCTCCAATGCCAAACCAAAGTGACCCGCATTATCTGCGTTGTATACCGCTTGCTTCATCGAGCGTAACAACATGGTCTGAATTAACTCACGATCTTCACGCTCATGAATTTTCTGCATTAATTCGGCGTAATCTGTTGGTGATGGAGATAACCCTCCTTCCAACGTTAGACCTAACTCACTTAAGAAGCTTTTAAAACCAACTAAACGCTCTTCTCCCGGTGTTTCGTGAACACGGTATAGAGCAGGCTCCTTCGCTTTTTCTACGTAAGACGCCGATGCGATGTTCGCGAGAATCATACATTCTTCGATGATCTTGTGTGCATCGTTACGGATTACCGGCTCAATACGATCGATCTTACGATCCGCATTGAAGATAAACTTCGTTTCTACCGTTTCAAATTCAATCGCACCACGCTCATCACGCGTTTTCTTAAGCACTTTGTACATCTTGTGCAGTTCTTCAAGATGCGGTACTTCTGGCTCGTAACGCTCGCGAAGCTCTTCATTGCCATCTAAGATCGCGCCTACTTTGTTGTAAGTCAGACGAGCATGAGAGTTCATGACTGCTTCGTAATGTTTGTAGCCTGATAGCTTGCCTTTGTCTGAGATAGTCATCTCACACACCATGCATAAGCGGTCGACTTGAGGGTTCAATGAACATAGGCCATTGGACAATATCTCTGGCAACATTGGTACGACTTGCGATGGGAAGTACACCGAGTTACCACGGTTAATCGCTTCTTTGTCTAGCGCTGTATCTGGGCGAACGTAGTAACTTACGTCTGCAATGGCCACCCATAGGCGCCAGCCTCCGCCTTTTTTCGCTTCACAGTAAACCGCATCATCAAAGTCACGAGCATCTTCACCATCAATCGTGACCAATGGCAGTTTACGTAGATCAACACGTCCTTCTTTTGCTTCTTCAGGAACGTGCTCGCCTAGGTTTGCGATTTGCTTATCAACCGCTTCAGGCCACTCATTTGGGATCTGGTGAGTGCGGATCGCGATCTGCGTTTCCATACCCGGTGCCATGTTCTCACCGAGAACTTCGGTGACTTTACCCATCATGTTACGAGAGCGACTACCGCGATCCGTAATTTCAACCACAACCACATTCCCCATTCGAGCACCGCCTTTATGCTCAGTAGGGATCTGGATGTCATGACTAATCCGTGAATCATCGGCGACCACATAAGAGTGGCCATACTCTAGGAAAAAACGACCAACAAGTGGCGTTTTGCGCTCTTCAAGAACACGAACCAAACGCCCTTCACGACGACCGCGCTTACTATTATCAGTCGGCTGAGCCAACACGTAATCACCGTGCATGATGGTTTTCATCTGGTGATGCGGCAACAAGATATCGTTATCTTTACCGACACTGCCATCTGGGCGAACCCAACCATGACCGTCTTTATGACCAATCACGTAGCCTTTAATCAGTTCCATCTTCTCAGGCAATGCATAGCACTGACGACGAGTAAAGATGAGCTGTCCATCACGCTCCATTGCACGTAAACGACGACGCAGGCCTTCGTATTGCTCCTCACCCTCAAGACCCAAAGCTTCGAATAGATCGTTACGGTTCATTGGAATATTCGCTTTTGTTAGAAACGATAAAATGAACTCTCGGCTTGGTACTGGGTTGTCGTAATTTTTAGACTCTCGGTCTGCAAAGGGATCAATATTGGTTGTCGTGGTGGTATTTTCTGGCATCGGTGTTTTTTTTGACATAGGCGGGCCTGCTTAAGCAAGGAATGTATATACCCCTAGTATATCTGATGCTAGAGGTAACCTACAGATATGCTTTGGAAAAGCCTAAAATAACCTCAAATTGATGCATACTTCCCTTTGTTAAAAATGACTTCATCGCCATTATCTATCATCAGAACCTCAAGCAAACGATAAAACAAACGTTTGCTCGATAAATGAAATACTCTATGATTCTGATACTTTACCCACTTCTGTTTCGAGTATTGATATGAAACTTAAACGCACTTTATTGGCTTCTGCAATGACAAGCCTAGCCCTATTTTCATTCGCCAGTTCAGCGATGGAAAAAGCCGATCTGATGATTACCGATGCGATGGTTCTCACGATGAACCAAGACAAAACGGTTTATGAGAACGGTACTGTTGTCGTAAAAAACAACAAAATCATTGCGGTAGGCGATGCTTCATTAGAGAAGCAATACCAAGCTAAACAAGTACTCGATGTGGATGGCGATATCGTCATGCCCGGTCTCATTAATACTCATACTCACGTATCGATGACGGTTTTCCGTTCACTCGCCGATGATGTGCCCGATCGCCTCCATCGCTACATCTTCCCACTAGAAAAGAAACTGGTTTCGCGAGACATGGTCCGCATTGGTGCTAACCTAGGTAACGTTGAAATGGTGAAAGGCGGTGTCACCACTTACGCCGATATGTACTACTTTGAGGATGAAGTCGCGAAAACTGTCGACCAGATCGGGATGCGTGCCATTTTAGGTGAAAGCGTGATTAAGTTCCCAGTCGCCGATGCGGCCAATGCCGAAGAAGGGATTAAGTACGCACTGAACTTCATCGAAGAATACAAAGATCATCCTCGAATTACGCCAGCGTTTGCCCCACATGCGCCTTACACAAATACGACTGAGATCCTGCAGAAAATTTCTAAACTCTCTTTAGAGCTAGATGTGCCAGTGATGATTCACCTTGCAGAATCACACCGTGAAGAAGAGAAAATCGCAGAACGTTCAAATGGACTATCACCAGTTCAATACATGGACAGCATTGGTGCTCTCAACAAAAACCTCGTTGGCGCACACATGATCTTAGTGGATGATCAAGATATCGAACTGGTGAAAAAGTCAGACATGGGCGTTGCTCATAACATGAGTGCCAATATCAAATCAGCGAAAGGCGTATCCCCAGCCCTTAAGATGTATGACGAAAATGTGCGTATCGGTTTAGGTACCGATGGGCCGATGTCTGGTAACACACTGAGCACAATTGATGAGTTCAACCAAGTGGCTAAGGTTCACAAGTTGGTTAATAAAGACCGTGCTGCGATGCCGCCGCTCAAAGTGATCGACATGGCAACAATGGGCGCAGCCAAAGCATTGCACATGGAAGATAAAATTGGTTCTCTTGAAGCAGGCAAACTGGCCGACATCATAGTGATCGATACCAAGGCACCAAACATGGTTCCTGTGTACAACCCATATTCAGCCTTAGTGTACTCTGCAAACTCGGGGAACGTTCGCCACACCATCGTGGATGGCAAGATCATCATGCAAGACCGCAACATGCTGACAGTAGACGAAGATAAGATTCGCCAAGAAGCACTCGATTTCACCAAAGTGGTTCGTGAAACGGTCATTGAGTCTGGTGAGGTTGTGCAGTAACGACGAACACTAGCTCGCTACGCTTTTTAAAAATAAAAAACCGTGCAGATCAAAAAGGCCTCGCGGGTATTCACCGGCGAGGCCTTTCTGTTTCTATCTACCTTAATATTGATGAGTAACGAGTGCAGGAGTTAATCATCAACCTAAAATAGTATCGGGGTTACCAGAATACATCTCGGCGCTTAGCTCGAGCGATAATGTTTTCAGGCATCCTCTGCTCTAACCCACTTCTAAGTACAGTAATGCGCTTGTGTTGCCTTTGGTCTGCCGTTACCGAGTTATATAACCAGCGATAAGCATCTTCATAATCTAGCGGGCTACCATAGTCACGTAGCAACAGCTCAGCTAAATGAATACTCGCACTTAGGTTCCCCATAGCAGCCGCTTCACGTAAATACGGAATCGCACGCTCTTTGTCTTGTTGAACCAAAGTACCACGAGAATAATAACGTCCCAGCTGCTCTAACGCGGCGGGTAAACCTTGATGTGCTGCGTTTTCCATATAATACAGACCAAGCTCTACGTCTTGAGGAACACATACCCCCCACGCCAACATATCACCATATAAAAACTCATAAGAAGGCAAGCTGATACGCGTCGCACGCGCAACGATATCTTCAACTAACTGGCACTTATCCGCTTTCACGCGCTCTAGGTGTTGATTATTCTCAATTAATTTAATCAATTCAGCTTCTGTATATATTGGAACGGGCTCTCCCACATCAGCCAAATTTGCATGACTCAAGGGTGAGCTCAGCGCCATTATCAATGAAGCTGCTACAATTCGTAGCCTCATACCTGCACTCTATTATCTGTCGTTAAAGTTATCTATTGAGGGCGACAGAGGATTTCTACGCGCACAAAATAGGGTGAACTTCACTTTCCATGATATCTGTATCGGCAATAACCTTGACGGCTTTAGACAAAACTTGCCGCTAACGGGCAATATTTTGCCAGATGGCGTACAAAATATCACCACCCAAAGCTATATACCAATCGTAGTAAATAACTGCTCACTCTAGCTTGTTAAAATACTCGATAACTTCGTTAGAATTTTTGATTGTAGAATAACTACTTATCGAAAAATTCTGCCTTGTTCTCAAGCATTTTTCCGGCGCTATTTTTGATCACTTACTTACTGTGATTGGTATTCGACTCTCAAATTGCAGGTATTAAAAAGCCGACTTAACAAAGTCGGCTTTTAGAAACGATTTAATTATCACAACACTTTATGTGTTGAATCACTCAGGCAGGCATTACGCGCTGTATGGGTGAACCTTGATGATAGTTTCGTTACGATCTGGGCCAGTTGATATAATATCAATTGGCACGCCTGTTAGGTCTTCGATACGTTTGATGTAATCAAGAGCAGCTTGTGGAAGCGCATCAATTGATTTAGCACCAAATGTGTTCTCAGTCCAACCAGGCATAGTTTCGTAGATTGGCGTTGCTTCTTCAAATGACTCAGCAGCCATTGGAGAAACCTCTAGGATAGAACCATCTTTCATCTTGTAACCAGTACAGATTTTCAGTTCTTCTAAGCCATCTAGAACGTCTAGTTTTGTTAGACAGATACCAGATAGAGAGTTGATTTGAATTGCACGACGCATAGCAACCGCATCGAACCAACCTGTACGACGTAGACGACCTGTTGTTGCGCCAAACTCATGACCAACATCGCCTAAGTGCTTACCAATTGGATCTTGCTTCTCAAGGCCATCGTATAGCTCAGTTGGGAATGGACCTGAACCAACACGAGTACAGTAAGCCTTAGTGATACCAAGGATGTAACCGATGTGACGAGGACCGAAACCAGAACCTGCAGCAACACCACCAGCCGTCGTGTTAGAAGACGTTACGTATGGGTAAGTACCGTGGTCGATATCAAGTAGCGTACCTTGAGCACCTTCGAACATGATCTTGTCGCCGCGCTTACGTGCTGCGTCTAGTTCGTCAGTTACATCGATAACCATCGCAGTTAGCATGTCTGCGTAGCTCATCGCTTGCTCAAGTACTTCTTCGTAGCTTACTGTTTCGGCTTTGTAGAAATGCTCTAGTTGGAAGTTATGGAATTCCATGACTTCTTTTAGCTTTTCAGCAAAGGCTTCTTTATCGAAAAGGTCACCAACGCGTAGACCGCGACGAGCAACTTTATCTTCGTAAGCTGGACCGATACCACGACCCGTTGTACCGATAGCTTTCGCGCCACGAGCGACTTCACGCGCGTTGTCGATAGCAATGTGGTACGGAAGAATTAGAGGACAAGCTTCAGAAATGAAAAGACGTTCACGTACAGGGATACCGCGATCTTCAAGAGGCTTCATTTCTTTTAGAAGTGCGTCAGGCGATAAAACTACACCGTTACCGATAACACATTTAACGTTATTGCGTAGGATGCCTGATGGAATTAAGTGAAGAACGGTTTTTTCACCGTCAATTACAAGTGTGTGACCTGCATTGTGACCGCCTTGGTAGCGAACCACATATTTTGCATCTTCAGTTAAAAGGTCAACGATTTTACCTTTACCTTCATCACCCCATTGGGTGCCTAGAACGACTACGTTATTTCCCATCTTTCCAATTTCTGTTGCTAATTAAAAATGGATTCTAGCACTGAATCACGCTTCTTGCAGTCACTTTTTGTGCATAATCATCAAGGCCATTCAAAAACAAATCTGCGATAACTCGGGGCGAAGCTTTAAAGATGCTGATATCATTATCTTTTTATAAATATAAGGCAGCATGATGTCCCATTCAATTTGGCTCGCTATTGGGCTTGTTCTTATCGTCGAGGGGCTTGGGCCCTTAGTGGCACCAAACGGCTGGAGAAATATGGTTGCCCAACTTAGCCAGCAACCAGACACCCAGCTACGTCGCATTGGAGGCTGCCTTGTTGTTGCCGGAGCGGTTATCGCGTTCATGACTTACCGTTAGGCTTTCTCAAAGCACAACGCTACTGAGCGGCCCCCCCTGAGATTCCAAAACAGTGAATTATCATCTGTCAGAAAACAAAAAGGCTCCCATGATGGGAACCTTTTTAATTTTAGTGTATTTCGCTACTTGAACTAAGCATTCGCTTTTCAACTAACGAATCAGCTTATTTTGCTGGAGCACCGCTTGCTTGATTCATGTATTGGAAGAAGTCTGTCTTCGGATCCAGTACTAGAATATCGCTCTTATCGCTAAATGATGTCTCATAAGCTTGCAATGAACGCATGAAACCATAGAACTCAGGGTCTTTGTTGAAAGCATCTGAGTAGATCTTCGCTGCTTCTGCATCGGCATCACCGCGAGTGATTCGAGCAGTACGATCCGCTTCAGCAAGAACTGTTGCCACTTCTAACTCAGCTTGAGCACGGATAACTTCTGCTTTCTCACGACCTTGTGAACGGTGCTTACGAGCAACCGATTCACGCTCGGCACGCATACGCTTATAGATAGAGTCACTGATGTTGTCTGGAAGGTTGATTTTCTTCATACGGAAATCAACGACTTCAACACCAAGATCTTTAAACGCACTCTCACGAGTATCAGACAATACGTTTGCCATGATCTTATCGCGTTCACCATCCACTTCTAGCGCTTCTGCAGCCGCTACCGTTGTCACAACTTCGCTATCAGCAGAGTCTGGCAGAATATCCTCATTACGAGGACCTGACACGATTTGCTTAATTTCACGCGAACCGATCTCAGAACGTAATACATCCGTTACTTTACGCTCAAGTAGCGCTTCAGCCGTCAATGCATTACCGCCACCTGTTGCCAAGTAGTATTGACCGAAGTCTTGGATACGCCACTTAACGTATGAATCAATGATGACGTCTTTTTTCTCTGACGTTACGAAACGGTCTGAACGACCATCCATTGTCTGAATACGCGCATCAAGTGTTTTCACACGGTCGAACAATGGCAACTTAAAGTGCAGACCCGGTTCGTGGATCTGAGAGATATCATTATTATCTTTCAATACACGACCAAAACGAATCACGATACCGCGCTCGCCTTCAGGAATCACAAACACTGACATTAGTAGTAAAGCCAACGTCACAACCAATACAGGGATCATTAACTTACGCATTATTAGTATCTCCCTTGACGTGAACTATCTGAACGAGTTTGAGTGCTAGACTTTGGATCCGCTTGAGTTTCTAGCTCAATTTGATCGTAAGTCGATGGGGCTTTTTTCGAGCGCTTACCCGACTGACCTTCACCTTGAGCACCTAGCTTATCAATTGGTAGGTATAGCAAGTTACCGCTTGATTCAGAATCAATCAGCACTTTCGATGTGCTTGAGTACACTTTTTCCATTGTATCTAAGTACATACGGTTACGTGTTACTTCAGGCGCTGCTTGGTATTCCGGTAGCAGTTTCTCGAACTGAGCCACTTGACCTAGAGCACCATTAACGATGCGCTCTGAATAACCAACCGCTTCTTTCTTCAAACGCTCAGCACGACCTGTTGCTTTTGGAAGAATGTCATTTCGGTATGCTTCAGCTTCACGTTCGAAACGCTCTTCATCCTCACGAGCCGCGATTGCATCATCAAATGCATCTTTCACTTGCTCTGGTGGACGTGCTGACTGGAAGTTCACATCAACAATCAGAATACCCATGTCGTAGCTATCGATAATACGATTGAGCGTTTCTTGAGTGCTTTGACGAATCTGTTGACGGCCACTCGTTAGGATACTATCCATCAGTGAATCACCAATCACCGCACGAAGCGCAGAATCGGTTGCTTGACGTAAACTGTCGTCCGCATTCGTTACACGATACAAGTATTTGTATGGGTCAGAAACACGGTATTGAACGCCCATCTCAACGGTCACAACGTTTTCGTCTTTTGTCAGCATCGTGCCTGAAGCACGTAGCGAACGAATCGCTTGAACGTTTACCAGTTGTTCCGATTTAACTTCATCGATGAAACGTGGGTGCCAGTTAAGGCCAGGTTCTTCGATACGATCAAACTGACCCAGTCGAAGCACGACTGCTCTTTCTGCCTCACCAACCGTGTAGAAACCAGCGAAGAACCAGATAGCAATGGCAATAACGGCAATGACACCAAAGCCAATTGCACCGCCTCCACCAATAGATGGTCCGTTACCGCCACCACCTTTTTTACCAAACTTGCCACCTAACTTTTGACTTAGTTTATTAAACACTTCGTCTAGATCTGGCGGTCCTTGATCTCGGCCGCCGCGATTATTTTTATTACCCCAAGGGTCATTATCGCGGCCGTTATTATCACCGTTGTTATTATTTCCAGGCTCATTCCACGCCATTAGAAAGCTCCATCATTTGATATGACGTTATACTGTAGCAGTCTCTTTGGTAACGATAAAGTCACCTAAGAGCGCCCCTTCTCTTTTTTCAAGTTTAGACCAATCTATTTGTTGCATTCGGATATCTATCAACAAGTTACCATTTTCATCATACTCTTCTTGTTGAATACATTTCATCTCAAAGAATAAGCTGCGAATACGGCCCTGATGTTGATGTGGAATACACAACCGGAATTGAACCATCTGGCTAGCTAAACGCTCAGTTAAAGCTTCAAACAGCAGTTCAATACCTTCTCCTTCCATTGCAGAAACCCAAACAGCGCGAGGTGCGCCCTCTTCGTCTCTTTCAATTCGAGGTTTTTGGTCTTCCATGCAGTCAATTTTATTCATGACTACAAGGGTTGGCACTTCATGAGCATCAATTTCTTCTAATACTTCATGAACCGCCTGAATGTTCTCACGAAAGCGGTCATCACTGGCATCAACAACATGTAACAAAATGTCAGCTTCCTGCGTCTCTTGTAACGTAGCCTTGAACGCAGCGACCAAGTCGTGTGGTAAATGACGGATAAAACCTACGGTATCTGCGAGAATTGCAGGCCCGACATCTGCCAAATCAATCTTACGTAGTGTTGGGTCTAAGGTTGCAAATAGTTGGTCTGCTGCATAAACACCTGCACTTGTGATGCGATTGAAAAGTGTTGATTTCCCTGCGTTGGTATAACCAACCAAAGAAATTGTTGGGATTTCAGCTCGATGACGAGCACGTCGTCCTTGTTCACGTTGTTTAGCTACTTTTGCTAAACGACGCAGTATTGCCTTTATACGGTCACGCAACAAACGTCGATCAGTTTCCAGCTGAGTTTCACCTGGACCACGAAGACCAATACCACCTTTCTGCCTTTCAAGGTGAGTCCAACCACGAATCAGTCGAGTAGAGATATGACGAAGTTGAGCGAGCTCAACTTGTAGCTTACCTTCATGAGTTCGCGCACGTTGTGCAAAGATATCTAAGATCAACCCCGTGCGATCAATCACACGACATTTACACAATTGCTCGAGGTTTCGCTCTTGGGCAGGAGAGAGAGAGTGGTTAAAAATCACAATTTCAGCACCGGTCAGCTGAACGGCTTGAGCAATTTCTAGGGCTTTACCTTCTCCAACGTAGTATTTAGGGAGTGGGGATTGGCGGCTACCAGTAATCACTTGTAGCGTTTCTACCCCCGCAGAGGAGACCAGCATTTCACATTCGCTTAGGTCTTCCCATTCTCCCTCTTGCGTGAAGTTGATATGAACAAGTACGGCTCGCTCGCCGGATTCATAACGGTCAAACAAGCAACCAACTCCTTATTACAGCATGTGCTGTATTCGTTAAATAATTAATCTTCAGTTTTCTCTGGACGATCAGATGGCGCACGTTGCTCGCCGTTGTGGTGACTAACCGCACGAGCAGGAACCACAGTAGAAATCGCATGCTTATAAACCATCTGGTTTACTGTGTTCTTCAATAAGATCACAAATTGATCGAAAGACTCGATCTGACCTTGCAGCTTAATGCCGTTAACAAGATAGATAGAGACAGGAATGCGCTCACGACGGAGTGCATTTAGGAATGGGTCTTGTAGCGATTGCCCCTTAGCCATTTTATTTTCCTTATTTGTATTTTGTTGTAATTATTTAGCTAGTGGTGCACAAAAAGGTGCGGCCTTTGCATCTGAGCTAAATGAATAAAAAAACTCCGTTGTTATTGAAAGGCTGTGATTTTTTAAAAGCCTCAATAACGGATCCTTTCCAGAGTATATTCACGCAAAAGCGATCACATTATACACAGCAATACTAATCAGATGCTATTGCATCTGAAAGAGTTTCTAACGCTTGTTCAATGTTTTCGCTATCTAACCAAGTTAAATCATCCCAACTGCGCAACCAGGTGATTTGTCGCTTGGCCAACTGACGGGTTGCACAGACACCACGGAAAACCGCTTCGTCTAAATCACAATTCCCGTCTAAATAATCCCACATCTGTCTATAACCAACGCATCGGATCGATGGGAGCTCTGGGTGAAGATCTTGTCTGGCGTACAGCGCCTTCATTTCCTCTTCAAAACCCGCTTCTATCATCTTCTCAAAACGCAGCTCAATACGGCGATGGAGTTCAGTCCTTTCCTTGGGAGCTATAGCAAATTGTTTTACACGAAATGGCAGGCTATCGCCTTTCGTTTGAGTTAGCTCAGTTAATGTTTTACCCGAAATTCGATAAACTTCCAATGCCCTTGAAAGCCTTTGTGGATCATTTCGGTGTATTCTTTCAGCGGAGACGGGATCTATCTCTCTTAATTGATCATGCAGTGCTTGCCAGCCTTGCTCGATAGATTCCGCTTCAATTTGCTGACGAATCTCTTGATCCGCGGCAGGTAATGGCGATAAACCTTCCAACAGGGCCTTGTAATACAGCATTGTGCCACCGACCAGTAACGGGATTTTCCCTTCCGCGACAATCTTATTCATTTCATTGATCGCATCACGACGAAAATCTGCCGCCGAATACGCTTCGCTGGGATCCAGAATATCAATCAAGCGATGAGGCGCAAGCGCAAGCTCTTCCGCATCCGGTTTAGCGGTGCCAATATCCATATCTTTGTAGATCAATGCCGAATCGACACTGATGATCTCTACTGGGAATTTCTGACGTAAGCGAATAGCTAACTCTGTTTTTCCTGATGCCGTTGGGCCCATTAAAAACAACGCTAAAGGTAATTTTTCAGTCATGATATTTAGTATAATTTTCTCTGTTAGAGCCTTTATAGCAAAGGGCTTTATGTCGCGATACATTCAGCTGAAAAGATAAATGTGGTCGCGAAAAAGTTAAACCGAAAACGCGGCTATGGTCGCTGAAAAATCGATAGGATGAACAAACTCAGGATCATCTAATGGAAGTAGACCATGCCAAAGCTGTTCAAGTTCCCCAACGAGCTGAACCGCTTCAGATAAAGTGTAGTCGCTTTTTACTTGCGCGGTTTGAATCCCGATCCAGAAGGCAAGCGATGGCAATATGTCGTTAGCAACATTAGCCGCGTGATGCTCTACAATCTGGCCGTTTATTGAAGCCGCGTAAGATAACAGATCTGGGATCAAAATTTGTAAGTTTTGCTGTCTCAAAGGCGAAGGTACGCCCATCACCATCACCGTCTCACTGTTGCGAGCCTTAAGCTCAATACCCAGCAACGTCAGTGTTTGGCTTAATGCTTTCGCCACCTCGACAAGTTCACTACCAAGCTTAATAGATAAAGGCACTAACAACGGTTGGCTTTTCAACGGCCCACTTTGAGTATCCATTTGACCAATAACACGCAACAACTCAGCCTTGGCCAAAGAAACCAATACACAGCCATTTTTATTGCCCATCACGAGGTACTGACGCTCTACAACGGTAACCGCCTTCCCCAAGTCAGTTACCGGAGCTCTTGGTTTCGTATCAACGGGCTTAATATCGTCAGTCTTATTCGAAATTGGATTCCTCTGCAGAGGCGCAACGTTTGCCTCTGATCTATCCACAACGGCTTGTTCATCAAAATAAGGGGTTTTTAGGAGCTCTTTGTAAGCTTTCACTTCGCGCTTAGAAGGCGCGGGCTCAGCATGGTGTTGATGCGGCTCTTTTTCTTTCTGCGGTGCCGGTCGAGACTCTATCCATTCTTGACGGGGAGAGCCGGTAAAATTGGTTTCACGCTCAGGCGAGCTGAGGTGAGTGGACGAGTTTACGTTAGGTGACGAACTTAAGTTGGTTGATGAACTTGAGTTGGTTGATGAACTTGAGTTGGTTGATGAAGCATAGCCTTGCCCGCCGTCATTAACACTATCTTGAGACCGGTTAGAATCAGGTTCAGGTTCTGATTTTCTTGGGTAAGCTGGCGTTTGCTCAATAGACTGTCGCACCCTTTCTGACACTAAGTTTTGCTCTGAATCGGCAGGCACAGTGTCTTCTTGTTCGGAAACATTCGTCGCATCGCTAGATTCAGAAACAGCACCATCTTGCTGATAATGATCCACGTCTAGTTGATGAAAAGCCGACTGATTAATTGGCGCAGCGTCGATCTGTTTGCTTTGCGCAAGACCATCACTCAATGCTTGGTAAATAAAATCATGCACAAGGCGTGCTTGATGAAAACGCACTTCATGCTTGGCTGGGTGCACATTCACGTCGACTTGGTGCGGGTCTAGCTCAATGAACAACACATACGTCGCAAATTGGTCTGGTCGAAGGCTGGTTTCATAGCTTTGACGGATTGCATGGTTGATCAATTTGTCGCGCATCATACGGCCGTTCACATAGCAGTATTGCAGATCGCTTTGCTGCCTTGCTCCTTCAGGCGTGGTGATCCAGCCATGAAGTTTTAACCCTTGATGTTCGAGCTCAATCTTAAGCATATGACGGACAAAAGCATGACCACACACAGCTGCAATACGCTTTTCAGCCTGAACATCGGTTTTGGCCGCACGATACTGACGAATCATCTTGCCGTTGTGACGCAGGTTGATCGTCACATCAAAGCGGCTTAACGCAATTCGCTTAAGCAGTTCATCAATATGAGTAAACTCGGTTTTCTCGGTACGTAAGAACTTACGCCGTGCTGGTGTATTGAAGAACAGGTCCAACACCTCAACCGAGGTACCAATAGGGTGTGCAGCAGGCTGCAGTTTAACCTGCATCTCTCGGCCTTCACTGTGTGCAGCCCAAGCTTGATCTTGAGTTGCAGGGCGAGAGGTCATGGTTAAGCGTGCGACAGAGCTAATACTCGCCAACGCTTCACCACGAAAACCAAGGCTGACGATCGCCTCAAGGTCATCAAGGGTATGGATTTTGGAGGTAGCATGACGGCTCAATGCCAACGCAAGCTCATCTTTAACGATTCCCTTGCCATTGTCACGAACGCGAATCATCTTAGCGCCACCTTTCTCGATATCGATATCGATACGTGTAGCACCTGAATCCAAGCTGTTCTCTACCAACTCTTTTACAACAGAGGCTGGCCTTTCTACCACTTCACCCGCTGCGATTTGGTTAGCTAACCGAGCTGGCAGTATTTTGATCGTCATATTCATAGCTACCTTACTGCCATTTATAGAAGCACTTCTCGCATTAGAGATTGCTTTATGTTCTAAACATTACTTAAACATTGGCTAAACTACTTGTGCGGAATAATCAGCACTTGGCCGACGGCTAAACCATCGGAGCGTAGATTGTTCGCTTGGCGAATACTGTTAATGCTCACGCCATACTTTGAGGCAATCTTACCAAGGTAATCACCTCGCACGACTTTATGTTTACGCAAGGGTACATCTTTCACCTCAACCGTAATACGTAACTTTTGGCCCACTCTCAGGGTTTCAGACTTCAAACGGTTCTCGCGCTTAATGTCTGCGACCAATACTTTATAACGGCTGGCTATCTTGCCGAGGTATTCTCCAGACTTAACCGTGTGAGTTATGGTCTTGGTTTTGACGGCACTGCTAGACGATGAACCTGAAGCGCTGCTTGGGATCTTAAGCACTTGGCCTATCGCTAGGCTACTCGACTTCAGGTTATTGAGTTTCATCAAGGCCTGCGTCGACGTGCCATACTTACTGGCAATCACAGATAACGACTCGCCACGAGACACCTTGTGCTGGCTGACGCTACCCGTTGATGATGTGGCCTTCGACAAGATAATCCCTTCAGGCGGATTCGCTTTCAAATACTTAACGACCGCTTTGGTCACTGCACGCGCAAGTTTATCTTGGTGCGAGCGTTGAAAAAGAAGTTGCTCTTCAGTCGGGTTCGAAATAAAGCCCGTCTCGACCAATACCGATGGAATTTGTGGTGAACGTAATACAGCCAAACTCGTGTTAATCGGTTTACTATTATGCAGCCTAGCGACCTTACCCATTTCAGACAGAATCGTCGCTGCCAATTTATAGCCTTCTTTTTGAGAGTGACTAAACTGCAGGTCAAGCAAGGTTTGGTTGACGTTCTTATCATACATATTGCTAGTGAATGCCGCGCCGCTACCACCCAATAATTCGGACTGTTTCTCTTTGTTTTCAATCCAACGTGATATTTCGGTATTCGCACGTCGAGTATTCAACACAAACACCGATCCCCCTCTTGGTTGAGGTGTCGTAAAGGCATCCGCGTGAATAGAGATCAGCAGGTGAGCTTCATTCTCACGAGCAATCGCAACACGTCGGTTCAAGTTCACAAAGTAGTCGGCATTGCGTGTTAAGCGCGTCGTAATTCCTGGCACCGCATTCAACCGGGCTGCAAGCTTACGAGATATACTCAAAGTCGCATTCTTTTCGTACTTACGAGTCGGGCCAATCGAGCCTGGATCTTCACCACCGTGCCCAGGATCTATCACGATCAGAATATCTTTCTGACGCTTAACCTGATTAATATTTTTACTTACCGTTGACTTACTCGGCGTCGACTTATCTTTACTGATAGCACCATGAGGGAGGTCAATCACCAAACGGTGACCATATTGACCACCAGGTGTTGGGCTGAGTTTAAATAAATCGGCTTCAGACGACCTTTTCAACTCAAACACCAAGCGATAAGTGTTTTTCTCTGGTGGGGAACTCTTACGGACTTTCGACAGAATAGGGCTATCTTTCACCACAACAGGCAACTGGGTCGCAAGGTTGGTATTTTTTAAATCGACAACTAAGCGACTCGGGCTACTCAGAGTGAAATAACTAAAGTCAGCTTCCGATTGCAGATCGATCACCACACGAGTTTCTTCAGGAGAAGGCCAAACCCGCAAACCTTTAAGTGAATTAGCAAAAGAAAGTGAAGAAAACAGTAAAGATAAAATAGCAGCCATCATGGCTGCTGTAGAAAAAAGGCGTTTAGAAATCAACATAAATCCAACTGATTAAGTAAGCGCTGTCCGTATTCACTGTTAGCGGTTAAAGAAACAATACGGTGATCGTCTTGGTAACGAATCTCAATATCCAAATCAGCTTCCGGTAGCATCCCGTAGCCTTTCTCTGGCCACTCCACCAAACAGATAGCATCTGGAGTAAAGTAATCACGAATTCCCATGAACTCTAACTCTTCAGGGTCGGCTAAGCGATAGAGATCAAAGTGATACACCTGCCAATCTGCAAGTTGATAAGGTTCAACTAGAGTATACGTTGGGCTCTTTACATTTCCTTGATGGCCAAGTGCTTTTACAAAACCGCGACTGAACGTCGTTTTACCGGCGCCAAGATCACCGTGCAGATAAATAGTCGTCTGCTGTGAGCAAAGATTAGAAAGCTCCGTTCCTAATTGAATCGTTGCTTGTTCATCTTTCAAAGTAAATTGTTTAATGCTCATGAATACGTTCTCTAAAAATCGATCGTTGACTATATAAAAATCAAAAGAACAAGAATAGTAAACCGTGATGCTTTTAGGAAACAAGCACTCAAGTGTAAGTTCTGTGAAAAATACTGACGATAATACGTCAGTTCTGGTCAATACCGCTAAGATCCGTTAAGATCCGCCCCCATTTTTGCCGAACCTAATTTTAGTTCCCCTTTTCTTTATAAGAATTAAGCCATGAACCTAGACCATCTTGCTGAAAAAATTAAAATTTGGGGAAAAGAGTTAGGCTTTCAAAAAGTTGGCATCTGCGATGTTGATTTAAGTGAGCACGAAGCTCCTCTTCAAGCATGGCTAGATGCGGGTAATCACGGTGAAATGGATTGGATGGCTCGACATGGAATGATGCGAGCACGTCCTGATGAGCTTCATCCTGGAACGATTCGAGTGATCAGCGCACGAATGAACTACCTGCCACCAGAAGCGCAGTTTGCTTCTAATCTCAGCGACACCACTCAAGGCTATATCAGTCGTTATTCATTGGGCCGTGACTATCACAAATTGTTCCGTAACCAATTGAAAAAGCTGGGCCAAAAAATTGAGAAAGAAGTCGAAGGTTTAGATTCACGCCCATTTGTCGATTCTGCACCAATTTTAGAAAGGCCTCTTGCTCAAAAGGCAGGGCTGGGTTGGACAGGCAAACACTCACTAATCCTAGATAAAGATGCCGGTTCTTGGTTTTTCTTAGGAGAACTGTTAGTTAACATCCCTCTTCCGGTCGATGAACCCAGTGTCGATGAATGCGGAAAATGTACCGCCTGTATCACCTCCTGCCCGACCGGTGCCATTATTGATGATGGCGTAGTGGATGCTCGCAAGTGCATCTCTTACTTAACCATTGAGTTCGACGGTATTATTCCGGAAGAATACAGAGAAGCGATTGGTAACCGTATCTACGGTTGTGATGATTGCCAACTCGTATGTCCTTGGAATCGTCATGCCGATATTACCGACCAAAAAGATTTCCACCGTCGAGAAGATTTCGAAGAGTCCGACCTGGTTGCTCTTTCAAGCTGGGATGAGGCTACTTTTCTCAAAAGAATGGAAGGTTCAGCGATCAGACGCATTGGACACACTCAATGGCTACGAAACATTTTTGTCGCCATGGGCAATGCGCCTTTTCAACAACGCATTGTTGAATCGTTAGAATCGTATCGCGGTCAAAGTGAATTGTTGGATGTTCATATTGAGTGGGCTTTGGAAAAACAACTACAACAGTTACCGAACGCTAGCAGGGAACAAGAAGGTCACAACAAAGTGTCTACCAAAAAACACCGACTTATTCGAATTGTTGAAAAAGGCTTACCAAGAGACGCCTAGCCCTTTGTGCATCAACGCTTAACAAACAAACTCATATCAATAGTCCAATATTCAACACAACTCGTTGCACATAATTTTCGAACAATGTTTGACCTTGTTCTCAATTTAACAATGTGGAAAAAATTCAGATCTCTCGTAAACTTCCGACACCTTCACAAAGTTAAACACAGTACCGATAAATGATTAAGATCAAAAAACAACAAGTTAACGATCTTTTATAAAGTCACACACATACCAACAAAGTTATATAAAACAATGACTTAATAGATATTTAATTTGAGCGTTGTATTAAAAACAAGAAAGATCTTTTTGATATATATAAAGAATCAAGCCTGAAATAACTTTATCAACCAAGTTATCCACATGGAAGAATTTGTGGATAAGTCTGTTTATAGATATGAAAAACCTCAAGTACCTGCTTCAGAGACCTGATGTTTACTAGCATTCCAGTTGCTAAGGAAAATTTAAGACAAAAAAATATCCACCGTGATGGAGGATTATTTGCTTTTTTGGGGAATTATGCTTCGCAGCATTAAAGAAAGAGCGTGACCTTCAAGGTCGCCTTTAAACGCAGTGGTTCAAAGAATATTATTAGCTTTTTTAGAAGAAAGCTGGAGCGATACATCGGGTTCGAACCGATGACCTCAACCTTGGCAAGGTTGCGC
>NZ_JAPPTM010000025.1:0-51663 GCF_027587105.1 Vibrio sp. RW | reverse complement strand
CCCGGGTTATGGTTCAAGTGGCCACGCCAAAGAACTTCAGCGATGTCAGCCATACCCATAGGTGCGCCTGGGTGACCAGAGTTTGCTTGTTGAACACCGTCCATGCTTAGAGCACGAATAGCGTTAGCAAGATGCTTTCTAGATTGAGTCATAATTGCTTCCAAATAGAGTTAAAGTTTGAAATAGTAAATTTGATATGAAGAGGGGAACGCAAACGTTCCCCCTTTTTTAATTCTTAGTGATTACAGCTTAGCTGCGATCATGTCTTCTAGTTTGCCTTGGTCAACGGCGAAATTGCGGATGCCTTCAGCCAGTTTCTCTACAGCCATTGGGTCTTGGTTGTGATCCCATAGGAACTCAGCGTGAGTCATTGCAGCAGGACGCTCTTTAGTACCGTTAGAGTCGATTAGCTTCTCTACGACTTCGCCTTCCGCTGCTTCTAGGTCTGCTAGAAGTTGAGGAGCGATAGTTAGACGGTCACAGCCAGCAAGTTCAAGGATCTCGCCGATGTTACGGAAGCTTGCGCCCATAACAACTGTCTTGTAACCGTGCTCTTTGTAGTAGTTGTAGATGTCTGAAACAGAGATAACGCCTGGATCTTCTTGAGCTTCGAAATCACGACCTTCTTTCGCTTTGTACCAGTCCATGATGCGACCAACGAAGGGAGAGATAAGGAATACGCCAGCTTCAGCACAAGCACGTGCTTGAGCGAAAGAGAATAGAAGCGTCAGGTTACAGTTGATGCCTTCTTTCTCTAAGATTTCAGCTGCACGGATGCCTTCCCAAGTAGAAGCCAGTTTGATAAGGATACGGTCGTTAGTGATGCCAGCGTCGTTGTACATTTTGATAAGCTGACGCGCTTTAGCAACGCTGCCTTCCATGTCGTAAGAAAGACGAGCATCTACTTCAGTAGAGATGCGGCCAGGTACAACTTTCAGGATTTCTTTACCAATGTTCACGTTAAGCATGTCGCAAGTGTCTTGAACTTGTTGTGCTTTGTCTTCGCTTTGTGCTTTAGCGTATTCGATAGAAGCATCGATTAGAGGTGCGTACTCAGCAATTTGAGCGGCTTTAAGAATTAGAGATGGGTTAGTTGTTGCATCTTCAGGAGTGTACTTGCTGATAGCTTCAATATCGCCAGTGTCAGCTACAACAGTGGTTAGTTTACGAAGTTGCTCTAATTTATTGCTCATTTTGATCATCCTATGTATCGCAGAAGACCTCTTTAATGGGAGAGGTGCGGGCATTTGCAAGCTAACTAATGAAGTTTCTCAAGGTTGTACCAGTGAATTAAACTTACATTAATTTAAATTTTTCTCCGAACGAACATTTGCACGGAACATATGATCGCTCGATGAGTAAATGATGTAGCCATATTTATCCGATCTAGCGTCAAAGTCAACGGTAAATAGTACTGTATGGTGACTTCAGTCAAATATATTTCGCTCTAGTAATTATGGGGTATGTAAGCAAACGTTTAACGGTCAAATTGAGCCTAACTAATCAATCGCAAAACCAAGGTTACTATGCTGAGCAAATGTTTCTTGCTGTTACATATGTTCGGGGTGTAAGCTTGTTTATCGCTTACTGAAACCTCCTATATTAGGAAGTACAGCAGGTAAAATAATTGTTAAATATTGGTTGAGTGGTATATGAGTAACAATATCCAAGATGTTTCCGAAGAAAACACTGATCTCCTAACTGAAGTAGCGGTTGCTTATTACCAAGATGGGGCGACCCAAGAAGAGATCTCTAAAAAATTTTCTATCTCTCGTGCAAAGGTTGGTCGAATGCTCAGGCAAGCCCGAGATGAAGGTATTGTTGAAATCACCGTGAAATACCATCCCGTATTTAGCGCGAAAATCGAACAACGTTTGATAGAGCGTTTTGGTGTAAAGCGTGCGCTTGTAGCCTTAGACCAACCGAATGAAGATAAACAAAGACTGCAAGTAGCAGGCTTAGTATCCAACTATCTGACCAGTACCTTGAAAAACGGCATGGTGGTAACGGTTGGACAAGGTCGTAATGTGTCTTCAGTCGCTCACCATACTGGCGTAATCACGCCACGTGACTGTAAGTTTGTATGTGGTATTGGAGGTATTCACCCAAGAGGCGGTATGTTTAATGCCGACCATATATGTAGACAACTAGCCAAGAAGTACGGCGGTTCATCAGAAACGCTATACGCGCCTGCTTATGCAGAGAATAAAGCGCAAAAAACCGCATTCATGGAAAACAGTACTGTTAAGCAGACACTCGATCTTGCCCGCAAGGCTGATGTCGCATTAGTGGGTATCGGTGATATGAGTGAAAACAGCTACATGGTCGACCTAGGTTGGTTTACGGCGGGAGAGGTGGTTCAATCTCGTTTACTACAAGGTGTGGTAGGGGACTTTGCTGGCTATGATTTTTTTGATGTATATGGTAAAGCGGCAAACACGGTAATGAGTGACCGAGTCATCGGCTTAGGCTTAGAAGAGTTTCGCCCTATCGCAGAGGTGATCGCCATCGCTGCCGAGAACAGTAAGCCATTAGCTCTGCTAGGTGCACTAAGAACTGGTGTGGTAGACGTGATTGCGACGAGTGTAAGTAATGCGTTAACGGTACTTAACTTGGATGAGCAGATGAAGCATGCTGAACTCCAAGACTCATGATTGTTTTACAATTGTAGAGCAATAGATCCACGTTATCTTCTTAGTTTCTAAATCTCAGAGACAGCCAGTTTAGGCTCCCTTTTGTGCAATGAGTTATGAGATTGATGTCTGACGTCTTGATTTTATTGCTTTCTATTTCAATGTTTGAGTCGAAGATAGATACTTGCATAACTCATCATATGGAACAGGACGAGAGAAGTAATAGCCCTGCATCAAGTCACAGCCACATGACTTGAGGGTAGAGAAATGTTCATTCGTTTCTACACCCTCCGCCAATACCACCATCCCAAAGTTCTTACCTATTGCAATGATGTTTTGCACCATTGTGAGCGACTGCAGGTCTACAGTAATGTTTTCAATGAAGCTCTTATCTATCTTTAGTTCATCGATAGGGAGTACCTTCAACATACTCAATGAAGAATAGCCAGTACCGAAGTCATCCAAAGAGATCTTAATATCATTTTCTTTGAGGGCCTCGAAAATTGGCTTCACCAAGGTTACATCTTCAATGAACAGGCTTTCGGTGATCTCTAGTGTTAGGCAGCTTGCTGGCAACTGATATTTTTCGAGTACGGTAAGCAAATGATCGGAGAAAGATTTATGTGAAAATTGACGGACAGATATGTTGATCGATAACCCTATTTTTTGATCAGTTGTCTGACGTAAATGAGCGATTTGCATAACGCTAGACTCGATAATGAAAGTGCCTAGTTTTTGCATTAAACCAGTGCTTTCAGCGATCGGAATAAATACATCGGGTGGAACAAAACCCAGTTCGTCATCAACCCAGCGTACGAGTGCTTCTACACCATGAATGCTATCATCGGCACGGACCAGAGGTTGAAAAACCATGAATAGAGTTTGTTTCTCGATAGCAATGCGTAGTCTTTGCTCTACCTTCATTTTGTAAAGGTGCGCTTCTTGCATCTCCTGCGTGAAAATACTGTATGAGTTTTGATGTTGCTTCGCCTTATACATTGATATATCAGCAGAGCGAAGCAAACTATCTAAGTCTTTTCCGTGTTCAGGGAATATCGCGATACCAATACTGCACCCCAATAAAAATTGAGAATCATCAACATCGTAAGGTTGGGACAGTACTTCTATGATGCGTTCTGCTAGCCGTTTAATTTCGGTATCGTTTGTTAGTGGTGTTAGGAATAAAAACTCATCGCTGGATTCTCGTACCAATAGGCTTAGCTGAGAGCGAAACCTCATTAAACGCAAAGCGATCTGTTTGAGTACTTTATCGCCATAGTCATGGCCGTGTGTATCATTGACACATTTAAAGTTATCTATATCGATAAACAATAATGAGAATTGCTCTGACTCTTGCTCAATCCATTTGCCAATATTTCTTCGCATGTATAGGCGGTTGGGTAGGGAAGTTAATGGGTCGTGATTGGCTTGGTAAATCAGTTGGCTCCGGGTGCGTTGCTCGTTCTTTGCGATTGATTTAACTAAAACGTAGAAACCGATCTGAAGAAAAATAAAGGCGCCGAAGATAATACCAAACTCTTCTACAAAGATGTTATTGATATGAGAAAGGTCTGTGCGACCGACTACCCAGAGTTTGTAATCAGGGATGAATTTAGCGCTGATTAATGAGTGGTATGTGTCATCGTTTATGCTGAAAGAGTATGTCTTTTTATTGGCTTTGGCTTCTTCGATACTGAAAGGAATTTGTTCTAAAAAACTTTCAATGATGCGTTTCATAACATCATCATCAACGGGCTTCGAATAAGCGTCGAGAGATTCTATATCGCTAGAAAAAAACTGACGATAGTTGTCGGACCTCAGCAAAGTTAGCGTGTTGTAACTGCCTGCGTGTGCATTGTCTTCGAACACTATCGTGCTGTCTAAGCGTAAACCAGCACTCATGACGGCATCAACATTCTTGCCATCGATTGAAATTGATTTTCTCAACGGGATAACTAGGCTGTTTAAAGATTCTTGAAAATAAGTCCGTCCCAAAACCATCTTGTCACTTGCCATCGTCTCTAAAAATGAATGCCTCGTGTGCGGGTCTTGGAGTAAGTTTTTTTGATCTGATAGCTGAAGGTTAGAACTGATAGAAATGTAGTCACCCTGAGCGTTGAGCAGCCCAAATGCAGCGATAGCAGGGTGGGTATCAAGTAACTTATCCAAAAGTGGACGGATTTGAATTGCAGCTGTTCGAGTAAAGTCTGACTGCTGGGCGAGCTGATGCCCAACCACTTCCAATAAAGCTTCTTGGCTTGTTAAGAGAGAGCTAACTGAGCCAGAAAAAAGTTCAACTTGAATGTGCTGCTGCTCGATGAAGTCATCTTTGTTTGATTGCCACTTCGTTACGCCCAGCCCGGAGAAAAGTATCAGAGTACACAGTACGATCAGAGCGTACAGCGACCAGATATTTTTCTTAAATAGAGCCATGGCATGCCTTTTGTTAGTTACTGTTTTTAACAGAGTGAAAGGGACAATATATTGGTTTGTTAGGGTGATGCATGTAGTCAAGGATACAAACACCAACAATTAAAGTATCGATAACTGAATAGTATAACGACTACGAGCTGATATTCTTGAGAAAAATATTAGCGTTCAGAATAGTGATCACTATTAACCTATGATCGATCACAGTTTATGTTAGTCAACAATGTCGCGCTCGATGCAACAGTGTTCATAATATTTTGGTTTTACATTACGGTAATCGCTAATTACGTCGCAAAGAACTTACTCCATGGGACTTCAAATCGTCATTTTGAGTAAACTCTTTGCAGTCGCGTACTGTATTCTAATGGCAGCAGTAAACGAAGTTGAATTACTGATTTGTAATCGCAATAGGGAGTTGTTCGTTGGCGCCCCATTCCGTCCACGATCCATCATAAACGCCCATTTCACCTGAATACCCAGCGAGTTTAGCGGCTAATAGAATGATACAAGCCGTTACCCCCGACCCGCAGCTAAAGAACATAGGCTGAGAGGGAGTTAAATTTAACGTTGAAAAGAGGTCGACTAGATCTTCTTGAGGTTTCAATTTACCTGCACTTAATACTTGTGCAAATGGCAGGCAAATCGAGTTGGGAATATGGCCGCTGCGTAAGCCTTTACGTGGTTCCGGTACTTCTGAATCGAAACGAGCTTGTGAACGGGCATCGAGAATGTTGGCGCTCTTGTCATCGGAAAAACGTTGGATTTGTTGAGCATTTACAAAGTAGTTGTCTTGAATGTTGCCTTCAAAGTTGCCCGGTTGTACTTCTGTTTTGTAGTCGGTGTCCGTTGGGTAGCCGGCTTCTATCCATGCAGGTAAACCACCATCTAAGATGTAAACGCTTTTGTGTCCCATAGCCATAAACATCCACCATGCGCGAGGGGAAGCAAAGGTTCCTGAGTTATCGTAAACCACAATCGTACTGTCTTGGTTGATGCCAATTTCTTGTGCGCGTGCGTTGAAGTGTTTTTCGGACGGGAACATGTGAGGAAGTAGGGTGTGCTTATTACAAAAGTCTTTGTCGTAATCAAAACGAATCGCGCCAGGAATCATTTGTCCTTTGATCTTTTCTGACTCGCTTGGGATCTGAAATTCGATACTGGCATCTAGGGTGACGATGTTGTCTTCTGCTAGCAAGCGTTGTTGCAGTTGTTCCGGTGAAATGAGTGGCTGATTCATTCTTCTTGTGTCCATTTTTGTTGTTATAGCTATTTGTGAAGTTATATCGATTACTGTAGTGATATCGATAAGTGTCGCTATATCGATTAATGTGCAGTTCGACAGTGGATGAATTGATAACTGCTTTGTCCGGTTATTTGATTGTTTAATGTATCAAGTGCGACCACAGAATCAATAGGGCAGTCTGTAGTCGGTGCAATGGAAACACGGAATACTTGATTATCTTCTGTCTGAACGGTGAGGTAACGTCTGTGCCCATCTAGCGATTGAGTAAGGGTGTTCGAAATCACTTTTGCTTGAATGCGCTGTCCTGTCTCTGAAGTCAGAGGGAAATAGGCGAGAGTCAATAATAAGCCCGCACCACACATTAAGATAAATAGCCCTGTTTTTAACTGTTTCATGAGAGTAAGTCTTTGAAGGTTATCTTTAAAAGAGTAAGTGAGATTACTGGTAAAGTGAATGAAGCCAAGCAGAAAAAAACATTCGGCCTCTTATTTGAATAACACACAAAGTGAATATTTCGACTTACTTTAAATTTATACAGAACCAGTTATGAATTAGTAGCCCGGTTTTAGTGTCCCGTTGGCTCGTGCTGTATAGAAAGCTGCATTGGGCGTGTAAAAAAGCCCTGACTATGATGGGGTCAAGGCCTTGTGATCAATACTTAGCAATGAAAACCTAGCAATTAAAACCTACGCATTTAGATGATGGATGAAGGTTTGTCGGCTTTTTCACACACTGAGCAATTAGGCATCTTCATTAAATTCATTTCTCTCCAACTGTGTGACATAGCATCGAGAATCAATAGCTTGCCTTGTTTAGGTTGTCCAAATTGAGCAATAACTTTGATGGCCTCTAAAGCTTGTGCAGCACCAACCATTCCGAGAATGGGAGCCATTACACCGGCTTCGACACAGCTTAGCGCTGCATTGCCAAATAGGGCGCTTAAACACTGGTAGCACGGTGCGTTTTCATCTTGATAAGTGAACACGCTAATCTGACCTTCCATGCGAATCGCAGCGCCGGATACTAATGGCGTTTTTGAGGCGTAGCATAAGCGGTTAAGTTGGTTGCGTGTTTCAACGTTGTCACAGGCATCAAGAACTAAGGAGTGCGCTTCAATTAACTTCGCAAGCGCTTCGTCATTCAGTCGATGATCAACGGTCTCAACCGTTAGGTGAGGGTTCAATACCTGCAGTGATTCTGCGGCTGAATCGACCTTTTTCCTACCAATGTCGGCATCGGTATGAAGTACTTGTCGTTGTAAGTTAGAAAGTTCAACAACATCATCGTCGATAAGAGTTAGCTTACCAATACCTGCAGTCGCAAGGTATTGAGAGGACGCACAACCTAAGCCTCCTGCGCCTAATACTAGGATTGAGCTCTGTTTCAGCGCTTCTTGGCCTTCAAAATCAAACTGTTTGAGAATAATTTGGCGGTTGTAGCGAAGCATCTCTGCATCAGACAGTATTTCCATCAATAAGCCTCGTTAGTAAAGCGTCGAGTTAAACAGTTGAATCTGAACCGTTTCGCCTACTTCTACACGGCCACGTTCTCGTTCAAGCACCACAAAACAGTTTGCTAAGCTCATAGAGCGGAAAGCGCCAGAGCTTTGGTTGCCTGTTGTCTCTACCACAAATTGACCGTTGTCGATTGAGTAAATACCACGCTGGTAATCTGTGCGGCCAGGGCCTTTTTTGAATGCCGATTTCGTGATAGCAGGAATAGATTTCGGACCTGCCCACGCAGTATGACCTGCAAGTTTCGCGAGCATAGGTTGTACTAACACGTACATAGTCATCATTGCCGAGACAGGATTACCCGGTAGGCCGCAGAACCATGCGTTATCCAGTTCACCGAATGCGAATGGTTTCCCCGGCTTGATTGCCAATTTCCAAAAGCCGATTTGACCAAGCTCTTCTAGGATATCTTTGGTGTAATCCGCTTCCCCCACACTTACGCCACCAGAAGTCACGACAACGTCTGCCAACTCCTGAGCTTTCTCAAACGTTTCTTTCAGTGTTTTAGGGCAATCAGGGATGATGCCGAGATCGATGGCTTCACAACCAAACGCTTCGATGAGCGGTTTAATACCGTAGCGGTTGCTGTCGTAAATCTGACCATCTTCAAGCGGTTGCCCTAATGGCTTTAGCTCATCGCCAGTAGAGAAGAAAGCGACTTTAGGTTTATGTAACACAGTCACGTGGCTTACACCCAATGAAGCAATCATTGGAATGTCACGGGGCGTTAAGCGTTCACCGCGGCTAAGAACGATGTCGCCTCGTTTGATGTCGTCACCCGTCGGGCGAATATTGTTATTTAGTTTGATGTCGTCTTGAAGGATCTCAACTCCAGCGTCTGTCTCGACGGTATTTTCTTGCATGATGACGGCATCACAACCTTCAGGGATTTTTGCGCCTGTCATAATGCGAATACAGGTGTTGCTTGGCCATTCGCCTTCAAACGGTTGGCCGGCAAACGATTTTCCCGCTAAAGGTAGAGTTTTGTTGTGTTCTAAATCGGCAATACGCAGCGCGTAACCATCCATTGCTGAATTATCAAAAGGAGGTACGAAAATAGGGGATAGTATATCTTCAGCAAGTACATAACCTAGTGCTTCAGCAAGAGGAAGAGACAGAGTCATTTGGATTGGTTTGATTGGTGACAGCAGCTTATCTAGTGCTTCTTCAATTGGCATTAAGCCCGGAGCGTCGCAACAGCCCATAATTGAAATCCTTTAATCGTTATTATTTTGACTTGATGGTTGGGTCTATTGAGTTTATGAAAACTCGCCAACGAAATTGCAGCCACCTTAGCATAGTTTAAGCCCCGTAAATAATGACCTCCCTTAAAATATGGGTGTATTTATTCAAAATTACGAGTATCCTTGTTTGCCATCCAGACGGGGTAATAGAAAGAGGAAGTTCAATGTCAGGTCTTAGCGAATCAGCGAAGTTAGTTAAAGATGCGCTAGCAAGCCGTGGGTTAGAGACACCAATGAGTCCTAACCAGGTTAGCCGAGAAGAGAAAAAGGAACGAATCGAACACCATATGCGTGAGATTCTAACTCTCCTTGAACTTGATCTTACGGACGATAGTCTAGAAGAAACGCCACAGCGTATTGCTAAGATGTATGTGGATGAAATTTTCTCTGGTTTGGATTACGCCAATTTTCCTAAGATTACCGTCATTGAAAATAAGATGGGTGTTCGTGAAATGGTACGGGTGAAGGACATTACTGTGACCAGTACTTGTGAGCACCACTTGGTTACTATTGATGGCAAGACGGCGGTGGCTTACATCCCTCAAGGTAAAATCATTGGCCTTTCAAAAATCAATCGAATCGTCCGGTTTTTTGCACAACGCCCCCAAGTTCAAGAGCGCATGACGCAGCAGGTTCTTGTTGCACTGCAAACGCTATTAGAAACTGATGATGTAGCTGTCACTATGGATGCGGTTCACTACTGTGTGAAGTCTCGTGGTGTGATGGATGCAACCAGCGAAACGACAACAACTGCACTGGGTGGTATTTTTAGATCAAACCCAGCAACGCGCCACGAATTCTTACATGGCCTGCGTTAATACGTCGTTTAAAAAGATTTTAAGGCCTCACCTATCGGTGGGGCTTTTTAGTATTTGTACAAAGGTGTATTGGTTAGTTTTAACTAAGGTAAGTCTAATGAATGGTTATCTTTGGTGTAGATACGCTCTAAAGGAAATATAGAGCGTATAGAGAAAATAGGTAAGCGTTTAAGAGAGGTTAAACAAACGCTTTAAGCGATGAATAAAACCTGATGGTTTATTCTCGGTTTGGTAAATATTGAGGCCATCATAGAAACTACTCATAAACTCTACTCGAACCTCATCGTCCGTGTTTCTGGATACGCGAGATAGCAATGTTGACGTAGCCGCCGCATGATCATTGGCTAGGCTGTAGTCCATTCCTAGTCGTCCTTGAATGAACAACCACAAATGAGTAACTAATTTTAACTGTTGAGCGTTAGCGTTTTGAAATTTGCCGCTATGTTCACTGCCTACGGTATTATCGAATACGTTTTGCATCGCTTCACTGGCTTCTTTATGACTCTCAAAGCGATAGC
Organism: Vibrio sp. RW; assembly: GCF_027587105.1. Taxonomy (NCBI): domain Bacteria; kingdom Pseudomonadati; phylum Pseudomonadota; class Gammaproteobacteria; order Vibrionales; family Vibrionaceae; genus Vibrio; species Vibrio sp. RW. The sequence continues at coordinate 41,263 of NZ_JAPPTM010000025.1, read as the reverse complement.
TTACATCGATATGTACTTTCGTTAGTAAGCCGAGCAAAGTCTGACGTGCAGAGTTATCGGACTTGTTCTTACATGCGTGTTTGAAAAGAGAGTGGTTTTCTTCGATGAATGACTGCAGCTCTTTCTCATAGCCTGTCGTGATCGCTTTTATTGAGTCTAAACCTGCTTCTTTTAAACATAGGTGAAGTTTGGTTTGCGGCTCCGTATTAGTTCGAAGATCAGTCATGACTTTGTAGCTCTTCCCACGTCACTTCTGCAGATTGCGTGTCGCTATTTACGAACGCCGAATTACCCGACAGCATTACGGAAAGATCCATTGTACGCTGTGTCATAGCTGTTAATTGCTCTATACCATCGTTGTCTAGACGAACAATTTGAGCTTTCAGATAACCGAATTTGCCTTTGTTCTGCTCCCACCAAACATTCGACTTAGTGTTGAAGCTAAATACACGTACTGACTTAGATAAGCGAGTCGCTTTCTTAACGCGTTCTGGGTCAGGTTCACCCACATCAATCCATTCTAGGATCTGGTCATCTAACGATTTCTGCCATAAATCCGGTTCTTCAATAGTCGACAAACCTTTGGTGAACTGAAGCTCCGGTGAAGCATTGATACAGAAAGCGATGATACGAGCCATCATTCGCTGTTCTGTTTCTGAAGGGTGCTGTGCAATCGTTAAATTAAAAGAGTCATAATAGTCGCGATTCATATCAGTTAGAGAGAGTCGAAACTTATAGATTGTCGGTTTAAGAGCCATTGAGAAGGTGTCTAAGGTAGAAGTAATGGAGGAGAATATTACCTTAAATTTCCGAATTGTGGGCAAAAAAATAGCCAGCAGAGGCTGGCTATTCTTAGAAAGCTTTAAAATACTAAATTAAAGTACTTTGATGCTGTCAGCTTGTGGGCCTTTTTGACCTTGAGATACTGTGAACTCAACTTTTTGGCCTTCAGCAAGAGTTTTGAAACCGTCGCCAGTAATTGCAGAAAAATGTGCGAATACGTCTGGACCGTTTTCTTGTTGAATGAAACCGAAGCCTTTAGTTTCGTTGAACCATTTTACTGTACCAGTAACTGTGTTAGACATGATGATATCCTAAAATTAAATTTTTTATAGTGAGCCAATTGCGGCACTGATAGCATGGAAAAGTTTATTGCTATTGTGTACAACACAACGGGGTTACTAGTAATCCAACGAAATGTTTATATACAAAGAACTTTCTTTCTAGCTGAAGTGGAGTCTAAATCAAATCCGGGGATAGTCAATCGAATCCATAGTGAAAGGTTGCAGAAACTTGGAGGTAGTCAAACTTTGCATTCCTTGGATATCATAGAGTTACAGTTATATGGTGATTTGTTGTAGTTTTTGTGAAAAAGACGGTCGAAATTGATGACCAATTTGGAGTGATTGCACTGTTTTGGCACATTTTATTTTGCAGTTAGTCAGCCGCTAATTGGAGTTTGAGCTCAGTTTTAACGGCTTTTATTTATAAATTTCGTTGTAAGTGTTGCATCTCAATTTTAAAGAGAGTCAGGCTACTTTGTTAGACGATAAAGGTTGCCATTGTCAGTGCTGAAGAATATATCGCCGTTTGGTGAAGTCTCGATATCTCTTATCCTCTCACCTAAGTCTTCTAGAATACGTTGTTCTTTTATTGCTTCACCTTGTTCGTTAACCGTCACAATATTGATGTGGGTGAGTTTAAGTGCTCCCGCCAATAGTTTGTCTTTTAATTCAGGATACTTTTCACCTTGGTATACGACCAAACTACTTGGAGCTATTGAAGGAATATAAACTTTTGTTGGAGACTCAATACCATCTTTGGTTTTTGAATCCCCCACACTGATAGGCCCCCAATATTCTTTGCCGTGTGATGTGACAGGCCACCCGTAATTAGCACCTGCTTTTATTAGGTTTATCTCATCACCACCGCGAGGGCCGTGTTCGATCGACCAGAGTCTTTGAGTCGGGAAGTCGTAAAACAGGCCTTGAGGGTTACGATGACCATAACTCCAAATCTCATTTAAAACCTTGTTGTTATCCTTGAAAGGGTTATCACTTGGTGTGCTTCCATCAGCATTCAACCGTAATATTGCTCCCGCATGAGTTAAGGTGTTTTGGCCGTTATCTCGGTCACCGCGATCGCCTATCGAAAAGTACAGGTGGCTATCATCAAAGGTTATGCGACTGCCAAAGTGGCGCCCTGTGTCGGTTCTGGATTTGGACACAAACACGTCGGTCCAATTGGAAATCTCGCCGTTTTTGTAATGAGCGGAGGCGAGCGTTGTCGTGCCTTGGCCCTCGATGTCTTTACTGTAAGTGACATAGATCTTATTTTTTTCAAAGGGGGAGAAAGCGATATCCAACGCGCCACCTTGGCCTTTACTCCACACATTTGGCAGTCTGAAAAGTGTGTTTTGCTCGCCTGTTTTCAAATCAACGTGCTTAATGACACCTGTTTTTTCTGTGACCAGCATCGAGCCATCGTTCACATAAGTCAGACCCCATGGAATATCGAGCCCGTCTGTGATCTTCTCTGCCTGCCATGCAAACGCTGAAGTTGATGCCATTGGACCCGATATGGTGAGTGCCAAAGCAAAAGAAAGGATACGGTGAGGATTATTCATGGGAGCCTCTTGATTGTTTAACATGATAATAGTTTAGCTTGTGGTTGACCGGAGGAAAGCTCGGTTAGGTGAAAAGTGACTATTCAGGAATTTAGTTCAACGAGTATTGTATGAGTAAACAAGCTGGCGTATGTTTATCCTGCCATTCTCTATTCGATCAACTCGGAGCACAATGAATACTACCCCCGCAACATCTTCGCTATTTTCTCGGGTTTTATGTTGTCAGGTCAATATCCAAGCAATCCCTTCGTTCACGCTCTTTACATCATGAGTCGCCGATTCGATTCTAAATCTATCTTACTCGCGTGTTTGGTCATCAGTATCGGCCAACTTAGCATGGGTTTGGTTTTTCCTTCGTTACCTTGGATCGCCAAGGACTTCGATGTCTCTTTAGAACAAGCTCAGCTTCTGGTGAGTGTGTACTTGTTAGGCTTTGGCCCTTCTCAGTTTATTTATGGTCCTATTTCAGACGCTTTGGGACGCAAAAAAGTGCTGTTGAGCGGTTTGCTGATTGCCTTGCTCGGCTTACTGATGATCATGTTCTTCAGTCATTCATTTTCCGGTATGGTGATGGGGCGCTTTCTACAAGGTCTAGGTACTGGCTGTTGTGCGGTGCTTGCTCGGGCATCGACTCGAGACCGATTCAGCGGAGCTGATTTGCCATTGGCGATGTCTTATATCGCGATGGTAGCCTCCATTACACCTTTGATTGCCCCTGTTATCGGCGGATTTATTAACTTTCACTTCGGCTGGAGTATGGTGTTCATCTCGTTACTTGGTTATGTTTCATTGGCTTGGGTGGTATTGGCACTTAAGTTTAAGGAAACCATCACTCAGGTTTCGGCTATTCTTTCTCCAAAGAAAATGCTTTATCAATACAAGACTTTATTAACTTCTCGTTATTTCATGAGTTTTGCGAGTATCGGTTGGCTTAACTTTAGTTTGATGATTACCACAGTGTCGGTGATGCCATTTATTATGCAAAACCAGATTGGTATGACGTCAGATCAATACGCCATGTGGGCGGTGATTCCTGCGTTGGGGATGCTCGGGGGAACGACCCTTTGTAATCGTATTCGTCCAATACTCGGCAATAAGAAAACGTTGCTTTGTACACCTGTGCTGCATGTTTGTGCTGCGTTGTGGCTATTCTTTTGTCCATTAGAGCCTTTATATTTAATGCTAGGTCAGTTTCTGATGATCTTAGGTAATGGTATCGCGTTGCCTTGTGCTCAGGCATTGGTGATGTCGCCATATCACAAGAATGCCGGCGCGGCGGCTGCGATGTCAGGTGGTGGGCAGATGGTGGTATCTTCAATGGTGAGTATGGGGTTGGTTCAGTTAGGGTTGGGTGAAGCGTGGCACCTATCGCTTGTGATCATAGTGTTCACACTGATTTCTCTGTTGAATATTTTGCGTGGTTTCAGTTGCCAAGAAGCAAAAGAGGCTCAGCTAAGCTAGTGATTGAAAGTTCAAAAAAGCCATTAAATTATTACGATTTCAATGCTTGAAAGCTGAAACATGTCAGCCCTGTCTCTAGACCAATAAAGCCGTTTAATAAAAGCAGGTACCATGTACTGGTCTCTAAAAATAGATGGTAATATGTCGTTGCCAACTATAGAGAATATGAAACCTTGAATATGAACACTCCAGCATTTGATCGTATTAGTCGCGTTTTGGCTTATATCCATTCAAACCTTAGCTCAGCGTTATCGCTTGAAGATATTGCGAAACAAAGCTGCTGGTCTCGCTGGCAACTGCAAAGAGTGTTTCAAGCTGAAACTGGGCTGACAGTGGCTAACTATGTGAGAGAGCTAAAGCTAAGCCAAGCTGCAGAACTCCTGCTTGATGGAAAAGAGCGCGTTATCGATATTGCACTGGGGCTCGGATTCAATTCAGAAATAAGCTTTAGCCGCTCGTTTAAGCAAATGTTTGGGTCTAGCCCAAGCCAGTATAGAAAAGCGGGCAAAAGAGTAGGACTAAGAAAACCGATACAAGTGTCTAAAATAGAAAGTACTTCAGAAAAAAGGGCGTTAAGCTTTGTGGAAGTGCGAATTGATGAAAGAGAGCCTTTCCTCGTTAAAGGGATAACCTCTGAAATCAGCGGTTTGTTTTCATTGACGCAAGATTTTGCCCAAAAAGTCCCTCGGCTTTGGTCGCGCTTGGAATATGAAGTTACCCTTCCTCACGATAGCGCACTTCAATTTGTTGGGGTCGTAGATCTTACTCAATCTTGTTTTGATGGCACGAATATTCATTATTGGGCTGGGGTTGAGTTACTTGATGGAATTTCAATCCCTCAATTACCGAGTATTATCTCTGATAAATTAGAGATATTGACTATCCCGAAGCAAACCTACGCAGTTGTTAAACATTGTGGGCCTATTGAGAATTTGCGGCATACTTTAAGCTGGCTTGTGCTGAATTGGCTTCCAAGTTCAGGATATCGTGGTGTGGACGGCTATGAACTCGAAGTGTACCCACTTGGCTACCAAGCAAATGCCGCTGATGCTGAAATGGAATACTGGGTTCCTATTATTAAACCATAATCATATATTTACTCATTATCTTCCTGTAAAGCCTTCCTCCCAATGAGGCCAATTGTGGTTTTTGCTGTCAATTGGCTGATTTTTAATCAAATTAAATCAAGTTCTTTTTAAATTTGCACCAAATTGTTAATTATCCCATTCATAGATACATACAATGCAAATGAGATTTATTATTATTTGTATTAAGCATTGGTATCCGAGGGAATTATGACCACTCACACCCGTTTTAAGTATTCATCACTTGCTGTTGCGTTGCTGACGGCGCTCTCTGCACAAGCGTTGGCGGAAGAAACCGTTACGACGGCAAAGTCTAATATAGAAACTGTCACTGTTCTGGGCAAAGCCTACCGAAATACAGCTACGAAATCGGCACTTGAGCCAGAAGAAACGCCGCAGGGCATTACGGTTATTGATGAGGAACAGTTAGAGCAACGAGGTGTTCAATCTTTGAACCAAGCCCTTCGTTATGCGCCTGGTGTTGTGACTGAAAGTCGTGGTGGTTCAGTCGCTATGTTTGACTCGTACTCAATCCGCGGTTTTAAGACTAATAATGTCAACTATTACGATGGCCTCTCACTTCAACATTTGAATGGTTGGAACTTGCAGCCACAAATTGATCCGATTGCAATGCAACAAGTCGAAATATTCAAAGGGCCTACTTCTGTGCTTTATGGAGCGATGCCGCCGGGTGGGATGGTGAACATGATAGCCAAAGCGCCACAAACTGAACAATCAACCAAGGTTGGTGTTGCGACAGGCTCTCGAAATCTGCAAGAAGCTTCTATTGATACCACGGGTCAGTTTGGTGACAGTGATTTTTCATATCGTCTGATTGCTTTGGCTCGTAAGCAAGATAGCCAAGTCGATAACGCTGAAGAAGAGCGCTACTTAATTGCACCGTCTGTTGATTGGCAAGTAAATGAAAAAACACTAATCAACTTTAATCTTTATTATCAAGACGATCCTTCAATGGGTATCAACTCTTCAATGCCTATAGAGGTGCTTAAGGCGAGTGATCCATCAGTTTCTGTGGGGGATAAGAATTGGAGTACGTTTGAACGTGAAGTGTTGATGGTTGGCTATAAAATTAACCATGACTTCAATAACAATTGGACATTCTTACAGAACGCTCGCTATACCGATGCATCTCTATATCAAGAGAACACATATCACCTTAGTTACGATCCAAGCACACCAAATCAATTAGCTCGAGCTCTTTATTCAACAGATGAAAGCTTTAAAGGTTTTGTCATTGATAACCAGTTGAGCGGTATCGTTGATGTTGGTTCGGTAGAACACAACTTATTACTTGGTTTAGATTACCAAGATATGGATGGTAATGTTAACTACTCCTCTTACAGCGCTAGTGGAAGCGGTTTTAATAGTTTTGACCCATTGAATCCGAACAACGACCTACTAGATCGTAATGACGTTACTAAGGGGAACGAGTACCTGGATGACACAACGTCGAGCCAACTTGGTTTCTACGTTCAAGATCAAGTTCGTTTAGACGCGTTAGTACTTATTGCTGGTGCACGATTTGACCATTACAAATCGGAAAGTGACTACTATGCTCATGAGTCTGACCATAAACAGTTTACTTATCGTTTGGGTGGTTTGTATCAGTTTGATAATGGACTCGCGCCATTTGCAAGCTACGCGACTAGCTTTGAACCAGCTCCGGGTGTTGATAAATCTGGTAATGAGTTTGACCCTGAAAATGCTCAGCAAGCTGAAATTGGCGTCAAATACCTGTCTGACGATATGTCTAAAGAAGCCACCGTTTCTTTATTCCATATTGTGAAGCAAGACATGTTGATGACAGATCCAACCAATGTTTATGGGCCCAAAATTCAAGTGGGTGAAGTTGTATCGCAAGGTGCTGAATTATCAGGACGTTGGTTCGCAACGGAAAATTTCGATATTGCGGCAGCTTATACCTACGCTGACATGGAAATTACAGAAGATTCTAGCAATGGCTTAGAAGGAACGACACCAATCTACGTACCTGAACATACTGCAAACGTGTGGGCTAACTACAACGTATTCAGTGGAATATTAGCCGGTTCTCGGTTGAGTGCTGGTGCACGCTACGTTGCGGAAATGCAAATGGATGCAACAAATACTCAAGGTAAAGTACCGTCGTATACTGTGGTTGACTTGTCTATTGGTTATGACTTGGGTGCAGCAAGTGAGACTTTATTGGGAGCGACTGCCAACCTAGCAGTGAACAATATTTTCAATGAAGAATATTATGCGTGTTACGACCAGTCCAATTGTTGGTTTGGTGCTGAGCAGTCTGTAGAGCTAAGCGTGAACTATGAATTCTAACTAAGTTAGCGTTCCTAATTTTAAAGCAGCCTTCACTAGGCTGCTTTTGTCGTTTGTAGAAATATCGAATTTAGATTAAGTAGGCAAATATATGAGCTTAAAACCAATAGCTTCTCATTTTTCTAAAGTAAAAAATTTGAATACAAAACTCGTTCTAACGATGTTAGCGAGTGCTTTATCGTTTAACGCGATGGCGGATTTCCAAGTCGAAGACAGTGAAGGGGTCAAAACCCTTGAAGCTCAACCTGTTAGAGTGGCTGCGCTTAACTGGGATATCGCAGAGCAAGTTATCGAGCTGGGAGTTACGCCAGTCGCGGTGCCTGATATTGCAGGCTACAGCGATTGGGTTGTTCAACCTGCGATTCCTGAAGGTGTGACCGATGTAGGGACTCGAACTGAACCCAACTTTTCTGCGCTCAAGAAGCTCAACCCAGATGTGATTCTTATCGCTTCTCCTCAAAAAGATCTTCAGGCGCGTCTTTCTGAAATCGCGCCAGTACTTTATTACCAAACATACAGTGAACACCACAGCAATGACGTGGCTGCCATTGAAAACTTCAAGAAGATTGGTCACTTGCTTGGCAAACAAGAACAAGCGAATAGTAAACTCGCAGCGATGGAAGAACGTATTGCAGTTCTGAAGGCTGAATTAGATAAAGCGTATCCGGGCGACAAACCTAAAGTCACTTCTTTCCGTTTTGCGAGCACCACTTCGGTGTTCATTTATGGCGACAACTCGATTCCACAATACGCATTGGAGAAGCTCGGTTTTGACAACGCGATGGAGCTTCCTGCCAGTCAGTGGGGTATCAACCAAAAGCGGATGACCGATCTTAAGAACGTGAAAAGTGGTGTTGCACTTTACTTTGAACCCTTTCCATATCAAGACAAGTTAAACCGTTCGCCAATATGGAAGAGCATGCCTTTTGTGCGAAATCATCAAGTGAGTGCGGTAGAAGCAAGTTGGAGCTATGGTGGCGCGATGTCGATCCTATATAACGCAGAAGCCATGGCGAAATCGCTATTGAAGCTAGCTGAGTAGTAATGAAAATCAGTGGTTTAATGGTCGGGGCAGCTTTGTTTTTCGCTGCCCTTGCTCATTTATGGTTAGGACAGTCGGAATTTGGCCCGATTGGTGAGCTTATCTTGTTACTCTCACAGGTGAGTGATCGCGCTACGTTGAACGCAATGGTTGATGACTCATTTGAGCTGATGGCCTTGTTCTATGTCAACTTGCCTCGGTTAGTTATGGCTATCTTGGTAGGCGGCACACTTGGCACAATAGGAAGCCTTTTTCAACAGTTGACTCAGAATCGCATGATGTCTCCGTTAACGTTAGGTACATCGTCAGGGGCCTGGCTTGGCCTGGTCATATTGAATGTCGTCGCTCCTATGCTGGTGGCGCAATATTCAGTCTGGTTTGCGTTGATTGGGGCACTGTTGGCAATGGGGCTTATTGTTTCCATTGTTGGCATCAAAAACATGAGCGGATTGCCAATTGTATTGGCGGGTATGGCGGTTAACTTGTTGCTAGGGGCATTTGCAACGGCGATTATTCTGCTTAACGACCAGTACGCACAGAACCTGTTTGTGTGGGGGGCGGGTGATTTAGGACAAAATGGCTGGGAACAAGTGTTGTGGTTAATGCCTAAGTTAGTGCCGATTTTGGCCATATTTTTGTTGGCACCACGAGTTTTGACCCTGCTTTCAATCGGTACGGAAGGGGCTGCTGCGCGCGGCCTCAATATTGGTGCAACATTTTTTGTATTAATGGCCGTCGGCGTTTGGTTGGTGTCGGTATCGATTACCTCGGTAGGCGTGATCAGTTTTATCGGTTTGATCGCCCCTAATATCGCGAGGCACTTGAGCTTCTTAAAGGCGAAGTCCGAACTGATCGCAAGTTGTTTATTAGGTGCTTTGCTACTTTGTACTACAGACAGTTTAGCTATCTTTTTGGCTCAATGGTCTGTGGATATGATTCCAACGGGTACCGCAACCGCGGTGATTGGCGCTCCAGCTTTGATCATTATTGCTCGCAAGCAAATGTCTGCTCAAGATCAGTTATTTTTCTCGATGCCTGAAGGGCCAAAGTCTATTTCACCTTTGGCTTACTCTCTATTGGGCACGATGATCTTTGGGTTACTGGCATTAAGCTTGCTCTCACAGCCTTCTTCTGATTTGGGCTACTTTGTTATTCCAGACGCGTTTGAGTGGTCTATTCGCTGGCCTAGAATGTTAACCGCGATATTCGCTGGTGGCGGTTTGGCTGTAGCAGGAGTGATCTTGCAAAGGTTAGTCTACAACCCACTGGCGAGTCCAGACATCCTTGGGGTATCCGCGGGCGCTGTTTTAGCTTTGATTTTCAGCAGTTTATTCATGGGTTATTCGATTCACTCGTTGAGCCCTTGGATTGCGTTTTTAGGCAGTGCGATGGCGCTGTGTCTATTACTATTTCTTGGTAAGAAACATCAGTTTGCGCCGTCTATCCTAATACTGACGGGTATTTCGCTGACCGCAGTGTTAGAGGCTTTGGTACAATTCTCTTTAACGCGAGTGGGAGAAGGGAAGTATACCTTATTGGCTTGGTTAGCAGGATCCACATATCGTGTTGAACCCGAGTCGGCAACGATTATGGCTATCGTGGTCACCGTTTGTATTGGTGCTGCTGTACTGTTGAGTCGTTGGGTGACGTTAATAGCCACAGGCCGTCAGTTTGCGAGCGCTCGAGGGCTAAATATCTCAATAGCGTATGCTTCTCTGTTGTGTCTCGTCGCCATCTTATGTTCGGTAGTAACCACCACCATGGGGCCTGTTGCATTTGTCGGGTTGCTGGCTCCGCATATCGCGGCCATGGTGGGTGCTCGTTTGGTTCGAGAACAAATTATTTTGTCGTTTTTAATTGGCTCTGCTCTTATGTTATTTGCCGATTGGGCAGGTCAAGTGGTGGTGTTTCCGGCTCAACTCGCGGCGGGTACGTTAGTTTCCATTATTGGTGGCAGCTACTTCATCTTCTTGTTACTCAAATCTCGGAGAAGATAGCGTCATCGATTAATTGAAAGTCTTTGGCAATCAAAGGGACAAATGAAAAGCCGTGAGTGGGGTAATCCATCACTGCTTTTTTATTGATGCTGCCGTGCAAGGGAGAGGTGTTAAGCAACACAGGTCTCGCTTCTTAATGTGCAAGTTTGGCATATGTTAATAAAATGTATAACCTAAAGGTCTGACCACTTAGAAGGTAGCCATCATGCCAAACCTCGATCGTATTACTTGTTCCATCGATGAAAATCAAATTGCCACGGTTGTGCTGAATCGACCCGATAAGCTCAATGCTATTGATATGGCAATGTTCCAAGGTGTGAATAACATGGTGAATCAGCTGAAAAAGAACACCGAGATTCGCGCCGTGATAGTGAAAGGCAATGGGGCCGATTTTTGTTCAGGGCTTGATATTAAATCTCTGTTGACCAGTAAGTCTGGCGCAATGAAGCTTTTGTTCAAATGGTTTCCCACATTACCCAATGCAGCGCAGCGCTTTTCTCAGGGTTGGCGAGATATTCCGTGTCCCGTTATTTTTGCGATTCATGGTCGTTGCTGGGGAGGTGGACTTCAATTAGCCAGTGGTGGCGACTTTAGAATTGCTAGCCCTGATGCGAACTTCTCGATATTGGAAGCTAAGTGGGGTTTGATTCCTGATATGGGAGGTGCGATTGCCTTCCGAGAACTGATGCGAAAAGATCACACCCTAGAAATGGCGATGACCGCCAAGGTGATCGACAGTAAAACCGCAAAGGAGTATGGGCTTGTCACAAAAATAGCCGAAGATCCTTATGCTGAAGCTTATGCCTTGGCACTGGAATGCGCGAACCGATCGCCAGATGTTGTCGCTGCGAACAAGAAACTCTACAACAAGACCTGGTGGTCAAGCCCTGGCATGGCTGTATTTTACGAGACTTGGTATCAGATAAAGGTAGGTCTAGGTAAGAACAGGGCGATTGCCGCTCAGCGTGAAATGAACCGTGACAAACCACGTTCTTATGTAGCGAGGAAATTTAAATAGTAATTAATGGTATAGGAGTCATCGTTAGTTGTGCTTTTAAAGTCGGCATCTACAAGAAAAAACCTTTTCTGAACAACTGGTAATGAACCTAGTCAAACCGAACAAAGCTGTTTATGGAAATGAACGTTTTTCTTATACTAAAGTGTCGCTCTCTTAATCTAGATTAAGTTTCCCCTGCCTTATTCTCTGTAGTATCCGCCTGAATCTGTGGCCCATGCTTAATGGGTAACTCGCAAAACGATTTTAATGAGGATTAGACTTGAGTACTTTGTTTACAGAAACCCGCATTGGCACCATGGCATTGAAAAACCGCTTCATGAGAAGTGCAACGTGGGAAAATATGGCGACAGAAGATGGCCATATGACAGATAAACTTTACGCTATCTATGAAGAGTTGGCTCAAGGTGAGGTTGGCTTGATCGTGACGGGTTACGCGAACATCGTTGAAGAAGAGAAGCCGAACGCAGGCATGATGGGCATGTATAACGACTCGTTTATCGATGAATACAAAAAGCTGACTCAACTCGTCCACGACAACGATTCTAAAATCGTAATGCAATTGGCTTATGGCGGCACGAAAACCACGTATGAACTTGGCGAGCGAGTGATCTTTGCACCAAGTGACGTTCCAGAAAAAGGAACTCAAACACTGGGTAAAGCGATGACCAAAGGTGAGATCAACTACATTGTTGATGCCTTTGCTCAAGCGTCATTGAGAGCACAAACATCAGGCTTTGATGGGGTGGAAATTCATGCCGCTCACACCTACTTAATCAACCAGTTCTTAAGTCCTTATTATAACCTGCGTGAAGATGAGTACGGCGGTAGCCTAGAAAACCGAATGAGATTCTTGCTTGAGATCTACACGGCCACACGCAAGCTGGTGGGTGAGGATTTCCCTATCTTGGTTAAGCTGACCGCTTCTGAGTTTTTCGAGGGCGGTGTGACCTTCGATGAAACGCGTTTGGTGTGTAAAAAGCTCGAAGAAATGGGTGTTGATGGCATTGTGATTTCTGGCAACATTCATGGTAAAGCCGACACTATGATTGGCGAGTCGCACGATGGCTTTACCATTCAAGCTGAAGGTTACTTCCATGAGTATGGCCACGTGATCAGCCAAGACGTCGAGATCCCAGTTATTACGGTAGGCGGCTTAACTGATTTTGATGCCATTGAAGCTATTGCTAACAACACGGGTATTGAATACTTCGCGCTTTCAAGGCCTCTGCTTTCTGAACCTCATTTAGTTAAGCGTTGGAAAAAGGGTGACCGAAGTCCAGTGGAATGTGAACGATGCTCTAAGTGTCGTACCAAGCGCGGTAACTTCTGCGTGGTCAACAAAGACAGAAAAGTGCAGCTTTCTCGCATGTAGTCGCTGGCCTTAGGTCTAAGCGTGAGCCTAAGTTTATAGCTGAGTCTATATTTGAGGCTGTGAAAGTTGCTAAGGGCCGTTTTGATAACTTTTGAAACCCGGAATCGTATTTATGTAACTTAGCTCTTTCAAAGTGAAAGTAGGCGATAGCGGATTACGACATCAAATTTTGAAGTGCAAGTGCATAAGCCAGTAAACATAGAACGACTTGCGTCATATTTATACTGAAAAACACGTTAAATCAGTTTGTTACCTTGCAATCCCCAACATGGTGTACCAATCTTATTTCATAAGCATGGATAAGGATTGTGTATGCACGCAAGTTCAATGAAAAACAAAGGGGTAGTAGGAAAAGTTCTACTGCCTTCTTTACTCATAAATCTTCTCTCTCTCGCCGTTCCGCTAACGGTTTTGCAAATTTACGATCGTATCTTACCCAACCAGAGTTATGGGACTGCCACTCTGTTATTAGCGGGTGCGACGTTGGCTGTCGTTATGGAAGCGCTAATCCGGTTTGTGCGAACTTGGCTTTTGTCTGCCGCAGCCAGTAACACCGAGAAAGCGACTTACCAAACCTTGGTTGAAAGAGTAACAACGGCTTCATCAGGTCACCTTCGCAAGCTCGGTGTAGGTGGTGTAGAAGAGGGGCTAGGATCGGTATCCAAAGTTAAGGATTGGTATTCTGGTGGGGTGATCGCAGGCTTTATCGATTTGCCTTTTGCATTGATTTTTTTGGGGCTGGTGGCATATATCGGCGGCGAGCTAGTGGTGATACCTTTGGCAGTTTGGCTCATCACGCTTGGCATTGTTTGGTTATCTTCTATTCGTGTTAAAAGCCTAAGTGAAGAAGCTTCCCAAGATGAGCAGGAGCGGAAAGCGTTCTTGATTTTGCTGAGCCAAACCATTCAGGGAATCAAACGTCAGGCAGTAGAGTCTCGAATCTTCAATCAGTTTAAATCTCTTAATAATGTTCGCTCCCAGTCTAAAGCGAGAGAAGAGGAACAGAATGCCTTCGCCCAAGAATGTATTCAGCTTGCGGCATTAGCTACCTCAGTTCTACTCGTGATTACTGGTAGCTTGTGGGTGTTAGATGGTCAATTGACCACAGGAGGGTTGGCAGCATGCTCTATCTTATCAGGCAGAGCGGTTGCGCCTTTAAGCGCTCTGGTTGGGGTTCGAATCAAGCTTAATTCAATACACAGCGCCAATCAGGCAATAGAAAAATTGAGTGACTTATCGCTATTTGAGTCTTCGGATTTTAAGCAACCTGAGATCCATGTGTCTGATTTTGAGACGTTAGAAATCAAGCAAGCGACCGTTGAAAGATACGGTGAACTCGCTCATGCCGATGTCACACTGAATAAAGGTGAATTGGTATTGTTAGAGAGTGAAGACCGCCACACTAACAGTCATTTATTATCGTCGATTGCAGGTATTGATGAGTTGAAGGTGGGTGAGTGCTTTATTAACGGGGAGTCCGTTTCAATTACATCCTTAAAAAATATTACAGCTTACTGTGGAGTAAAAGGGCAACTGGTGTCAGGCACTATTCTCGACAACTTGTGTGGGTTTGATCCTGAGAGAACGCATAGCGCTAGTGACTATGCTAAGCGTTTGGGTTTAACCAAGGAAATTACTCGATTACCTGACGGATTAGAGACACTAATTGGTCATTCGAGTGCTTCATTATTGAGTATGGGCAACGTTAAAATGCTCAATATCGCGGCTCAACTAGCCAGTGACAACCCCATTATTATGTTAGAAAGACCGGATTCTTCACTTGATTTAGATGCCCTTGGAAATCTAGCTAAGGTGTTGGAAGAAGAAGTGACGGCAGGACGCACGATATTGATGGTGAGCTATCATTCGAAACTTCGCGAATTAGCTAATCGAATCATTACAATGGAAAGTCGATCTATTACCGAACAAAGTGAGATCAATCAGGAGGCCATCGTATGAATCGTTTAGATGCTAGCAACCGAGCAGGCACGAATGGTCAACAAGAGGTGATGAACCATTTAGAAAATGAAAGCCTTTCGGTTCTTAAACAGTTGGAAGTGAATGCGAATATCCAGTTGTTCGCACATCAATGGGTCGATGAAAATGGGATTGAATCAATCGACGATATGTTTGCTCTGTTCGATAGGCTTGCATTGCCCTATCGCTTGGTTGCCAACCTAGATGAAGTTGGCGAGCATAAATTGGTTTTACTGGTGCTTGGTGAAAATGAACTGGTCCCTGGTCACTTAGAATCCAAACAATTTGTTTCTTTTAACGCCAATGACGACATCACCGATGTCCCTCAGTTTTGCATCGTTATCGAAGGCCCACCGTTAGAGAAGGCTTCTCCTGATTGGGTTGGTGAAAGGTTAGATGCGTTTCGTCCCATTATTCCAAAATTGTTGTTGGTCAGTTTTATCACCAACTTGTTTGCACTTGCCGTTCCCTTCATCACGATGTCGATTTATGACCATGTGATTGGTGGTGATGCAGGCCATGAGTTGCAAGGTATCGCCATTGGCGCGGCCTTGTTGTTTTTGATGATGGGTTGGTTAAGAACATTGCGCAGCCGAGTGTTTGCTTCGGTGGCAAATCGAGTAAGTCGTGAAATATCTCAATCTCTCGTTCAGCGTCTGCTTAGAAATAGTTATGCTCAAAATCAGCAAACAGCCTCTTCTAGTCAACAAAACCAAGTGATGCTGTCTGAGCGTATTTCAGGTGTGCTATCGGGGCCATTAGGAAATGCGCTGTTTGATCTGCCATTCATTCTTATCTTTGTACTTGCGATTGGTGTTTTAGGTGGATGGTTGGTGTTGGTTCCTATTGTCTCTTTGGTGCTTTACTACTTGCTAGCAAAACGTTCGATACGTTCTAGCAGCAAACGCTCAATACAATCAACGGTGGCAGGAACTAATCGTCAAAACATGACCAATGAGCTGTCATCTAAACTTGCCTTTATTCGCAGTGCCGGATTCTCAGAACACTGGATTCAGCGCTTCAAAAAGGCCAATCTTCTTGCTTCTACAGTGACTTTTAATCAATCGGTTCTCCAGAGTCGGTACACTTCGATTTATTACTTCATTGGTGTGGGGTCTACACTCGCGGTTATGGGGTTGGGAATAGGGCTCATTTTTGAGCAAGTGATGACGCCCGGTGGTTTGATCGCTTCAATGATGTTGATATCTAAAGTGACGGGTCCTGCTCAGGTGTTGGCAAACAGCGCGATGCGTTTTAATAGCTTTAATCAATCCAAGCTGCAAGTGAACCGTATTTTGTCTCAAGCGTCTGAGCGTGAGTTCAGTTACCAGCATCATCCCTTACCGACAGTAGCGCCTAACTTGAAATTAGACCAAGTGACACTGCGTTATCCTAAGCAGAGTCGGCCCGCCTTGAGTGGTGTTAGTTTTGATATTGAAGCCGGTGAAATTGTCGCGATTACCGGCCCTTCTGGGAGTGGCAAATCAACATTGATTGAAGTGTTGTCTGGCTTACAGCCTATTCAAAATGGAATGGTCGAGCTTGAAGGCGTTAACCTCGTTCAATACGATCCGCAACTCTATCGTCACTGGTGTTTTATTAGAGCGGCTTATCCTGATTTGCTCACACTGAGTATTCGAGAGTGGTTAAACGACGGCCATCAAGTCGAAGATCAGACAATGATTTCTGCGATTGAAATAGTGGGAGGAAAGCGTTGGTTCGAGTCGTTGTCAGGCGGACTAGATACCTCTATTAGTAGTATTCAGCCGGATAGCCTTTTTGACATGTTGTCTGGTAGTGTCGCGCAGATCCTCATTGACGCGAAAGCGCTGGTTTATGACTACCCAATGTTCTTAATGGATAACCCTGTGCCTGATGCTCACCCAAATGCTAAACGTATATTTGGTCAGTTTGTCCACTCGAAAAAAGGAAAAGCAACAGTGATTTACACGTCCCACGATCCGGATTTAATCAAGCTTGCCGATAAAGTCGTGGTATTAAATGAAGGTGCAGTGGTTTATGCCGGTCCATTAGAGCCGGAACAGTCTTCGGAGCAGGAACAACCTGCAGAGCCTCAAGTTTTCCAAGAACCGCAGTTATTTGAGCAACGGTTATCTCAAGAGCTACAGCCGTCAACTCAAGAGGCGTCTGTTCAACAAAATACAGCCCAACAAGAACAATTAGAGTCTAAGCAAGGAGTCGCTAATGGCTAAACAACCTATCGAGAAGGGCAAGCGCTACGGTGAACTTGTTGAATCACAGAATACGGCTCGTACATTAGCGATGGCGACATGGTCAGTTGCTTTGTGTGTTATCGCTTTCGCCACTTGGTCTGTAGTCACCCAAGTTGATGAAATTGCCAAAGCCAAAGGCGCAGTAATTCCAGAAGGCGAGAAGCAAATATTGCAAAGCGCGATTGGTGGTAAGTTAAAGCAAATTCTTGTCAAAGAAGGTCAGTTGGTCGAGAAAGGTCAGCCACTTGTTGAGTTTGATGCGACCTTCCAACGTACCGCTCTTGAAGAATTGAAATCTCAACAAGTGACGCTTCTAGCCAGTGTGGAACGTATGAATGCTCTGCTTGAACAACGTGAGCCAAATCTTGCGGAGTTCGAGGTCGATTATCCCGAGATTGTTAGCCAACAAAAAGCGCAGTTGAATGCACAAAAAGCTCTCTATTTTCAAAAGCGTGTGGTACTTGAGAAAGAGAGCGAACAAATTGCGGAACAGCTTCGTAGTGTAGAAAAGTCTCTACCTAGCTACGAGAGAGAGTTGAGTGCAACCAAGCAGGAGTTGAACATTCTAGAAAAGGGCTACAAAGCGGGCAATATTTCACGTTTGCGTGTCCTTGAAATGAGTCAAAAGTTAGCCAGTATCGAGCAGAAAATTGAAGAAGCTCGTGGTAAGAAGTCGGTATTGATTAGACAAGCAGACAGTAATGACCAAAAAATTGAGCAGCTTTTGGCAGAGGCGAAAGCCAAAGTCAGTGATGATCGCTCGAAAGCCGTATCTGACTTATCAGCACTTAATGCCAGAGTTCGTTCAAGCCAAGCTAAATTGACGAACACCATGTTGGTGTCGCCGCTACAAGGTTTGGTGCAAAGCCTACCAAGCACGCAAAATGGTGGTGTTATTCAGCCGGGTGGAACGGTAGTAGAAATTGTTCCTGTCGGAGGGGAAGCTGATTTTAAAGCTCGTTTGTCGCCAAGAGATATTGGTTTTGTGAGTGTGGGGCAGCCGACTCGTATTAAGATTGATGCGTTTGATTACAGTCGCTTTGGGGCACTAAAAGGGGAGGTAGAGAGTATTTCACCGACCACAAGTCAAAGCGAACGTGGTGAAATCTATTATGAAGTTGTGGTATCGGTTGATACACCATACTTCCGCGATAATCCGGAAAGCTTTTCTATTTTGCCTGGTATGACGGGTGAGGTAGACATCACTACTGGTGAGAAGTCAGTATTCCAGTATCTTTGGAAGCCGATTTACACCAATGTCAGTGTCGCCTTTGGTGAAAGGTAATCGTGATGAAGAGTCGTTGAGAGTAAACGAGTACAAAAACAGCAAAGCCGAAAAAGGGAGCACATCATGTGCTCCCTTTTTGGTTTCCATTTTCTTTGTTCTGTATATTCATTAGAGGAGATTACGGGAGCAGACAACACTCCCAATCTTACTTACTTGATGTTATGAATTAGGGTCTATGTCTGGCAGCCCGTCTATGTCGTTATGATGGTGATGCTCATCATCTTGGTTGTGGTTGACGTTCGCATCATGGTGTTCCAGCGCGTCTGACATATCCAAGTGCGCTTGGTCATGTGTTGCTGCATCTTGTTGGTCGACTTGTGCAAGTACGATGTCCATATCAGCAGGTTGATCGTCAACTGTTGTCGATGTCGCGTCGGGTTTAATGCCCAGTGCATCCAGATAAGCTGCTGCACCATGGTGGCTGACATCGTGATGTTGAGGGTCTGTAGCACTAACACTAACATGTTGCTCATTTGTATCATTGCTATCTTCTACGATAGTAACAGATGCCTCAAACGTCAGAGGTGAGTCTGGTTCATCGTGTTGAACTGGCGCATGCGGAGCCGGAGAGTTGACCTCAATGGTTAAGCTATTTTGAGATGAATCATTTCTTGAATTGCCATTGGTATCACCGACCCGATAGACCATGCTAGGTACCGTTCCAGTAAATCCAGCATCGGGCGTGAATGTATAGTGCCCATCTGCTTCAATAGCGAGCGTGCCAATTCCATTCATAGAATGTGGGTGTCCAGGTGTGACCGTGACATAACCTGCAACGGGGTCTTTGATTTGAATATCTTGCAGTACTAGGTGTGCATTGGAATCCGTATCTGTTGCAGCACCACTTAATCCTTCATGAGTGCCAAAGCCTGTAATTAGGTTTCCTTCTATTGGGCCACTATGTTGGATGCCTGAATCACTAAGACTGTGCAAAATAGGATCGTCGGTAGTCCCATTAATAGTGACTGAAATTGAATTTTTGGTACCATCTTTTGATGTGACTTCAATTCTATCTGTGAGTGTTTGTCCATTGTCTAAGTCTTGAATCGGCGTACTATTATTGTTTGCTGTATATACCCAAGTACCACTACTAGTGATCGTGAAGTGACCATAGGTTCCATCCTGTGATAGATACGGCTTCCCTTTGAGATCTAGTGCTGCTTCACCTTGTCTGTCAACATCAGAAATAACCAAGTGTCCATGACAAACAAGGACATCTGGAATGTTTGCTGCCCCGTTGGTATGCACGCTGTGGTGAATGTTTGTATCTTCTCTTATGCTACCGGAGTCACCAGTAAATGTTGCGGCATCATTCACGGCTGCAAGGGTGATATTCGCTCCCGTATGCGTAACACCACCATGCGCGTCTTGCACATCATAAGTGAAGTGAACTTGGCCGTTATAGTCTTTGGTTGGAGTAAAAGTGTATGTACCGTCTTGATTATCTAGAATAGAACCATGATCAACGTGAAGATTCGCAACGGTGAGTTTGCCTAGGTCGTTGCTATCCACGTCTATAGTGTTTGCCAAGAGTTCGGTGGCGGTGAAGGTCTGCGACTGATCTTCTTTGCCGCTGTTGAGCTGCACTTCAGATGAACAGTATGGGCGGTCGTTGTCACCATGAATGGTGATATGAATATCGTGAGTGGTGCCATCGGCGGATTTCACAGTAATGGTGTCGGTTAATGATTCACCTTTACCTAAATGATCAATCGCTCGGCCAGTAGCGGTTTGTCCGATGGAGGCGTAATAGCTCCATTCGCCGTTACTTTGCATGATGACTTGGCCGTGCGCGCCTTGATAGGTACCGCTTTGGGCATGACTTTCCCCAGTATCGGCATCCACTATGGTTAAGTGACCTTCGGTATGAATGAGATCATTGCTGAGTTCGGCGATATTGCCATGTGCATGATCGGGTGAGCGATCGTCCACACTGGTGCCACTGGTGCTGCCATCGGGAGCGGTATAGGCGCTGCCTTCGTGGGTCTCGCCAGTATCACCTCCGGTAAATGTCGCAGCATCGGCCACCGCATCGATGTGTAAGGTATTCTGTGTTTCAGCAGAATCAGCATGCCCGTCATTCACAGTATATTTGAACGCAACGTCACCATTGAAGTCAGGGGCCGGTACGAATTGCAGTTTGGTGATATCGGCCGCTGTAATGGCTTGTCCTGCGTGAATGCCAAGCCCATTGAGCACAAATTTACCTTGAGCTGTAGGGGGTAAATCAGTGATTGAAATAGAATGGAGGGTATCGCCCGTATCAATATCAAAGAAGCCAAATTGACTGGCCTGCATTTGATACTGGGTATCTTCCGTACCATTGGTTAACACCACCTTGGCAGCGGTCGGTACATCATTAGTCCCTGTTACTGTAATAGTAATTTCGTGAGTACTATAATCTCGTGAAGTTACTCTATAAACAACGTCACGTGTCTCCCCTTCCTTTAAAGCCTGTAACGCTGGGTTATTATTATCGACAACGTAAGCCCAACTTCCCGCTTGGCTAATATGCAGGTTTCCACCAAAAGGATCGGAAATAGCATGTTCTCCCCAAGATTTGAAGTCGAAGAATTCTTCCTGTGGTCCATCCGGATCGTGAATTGCAAGCGTCCCCGAAGCGACTAATTGATCTATTCCGCCAGATCTCGATATTCCTGTATCTTCCTTAACGGCACCAGTGTCGTCTCCTGTAAAGGTAGCGGCGTCTCTGACAGCTGTTAAGTTAATGTTTGCTCGTGAGTGCGTCATCCCACCATGAGCATCGACTACGTCATAGGTAAAATGGACTTGGCCATTGTAATTATGGTCTGGAGTAAAGGTGAATGTGCCATCTTTATTGTCGAGTACGGTGCCGTGATCGGCGTGCAGGTTCGAGAGGGTAAGTTTACCAGCGTCATTGTGATCGACGTCGACGGTATTGGCTAGCAATTGTGCGGTGGTGAAGGTCTGCGTTTGGTCTTCTTTACCGCTATTGAGCTGCACTTCAGATGAACAGTATGGGCGGTCGTTGTCACCATGAATGGTGATATGAATATCGTGAGTGGTGCCATCGGCGGATTTCACTGTAATGGAGTCGGTTAATGATTCACCTTTACCTAAATGATCAATCGCTCGGCCAGTAGCGGTTTGTCCGATGGAGGCGTAATAGCTCCAATCGCCGTTACTTTGCATGATGACTTGGCCGTGCGCGCCTTGATAGGTACCGCTTTGGGCATGACTTTCTCCAGTATCGGCATCCACTATGGTTAAGTGACCTTCGGTATGAATGAGATCATTGCTAAGTTCGGCGATATTGCCATGTGCATGATCGGGTGAGCGATCGTCAACACTGGTGCCGCTGGTGCTGCCATCGGGGGCGGTATAGGCGCGGCCTTCGTGGACCTCACCAGTATCGACACCAGTGATCTTCGCAGAGTTGTTCACGCCTGTGATGGTGATTGAGAGGTTTTGGGTATTGCTCGCGTTATGCTCATCCGTCACTGTTACTGGGATAGTGAGTGTTTTCGTGACACCTGATGCCAAAGATTGGTAAGCGGAATGACTAGGATTGAAGTTATAGCTTCCGTCTGGGTTCATCAACAAACCATCGATTTGCGGTGTGCTGTAAGTCAATATGGCGCTTGTATCTATATCTTGACCAACCATTTGCCCATGGAGAACGCTACCGCCTTCAGTAACAGAGTGAGCCTGAGCATTAATAGTAGGGGCATCGTTAGTACCATTAATCGTGACCTTAATGGTCGATGGCGTGCCATCAACCGAAGACACAGTGAAAGTCTCTTCAACTTTATCGCCAACGTTTAATTGATTAAAGGCGCTGTTAGCAGTGAACGTCCAATGACCATTGGCGTCGATCGTTAAATCGCCATTGGTGCCAGAAATAGAATCCGGCGTAAACGCATTGTCTGGATTATCGACATCGGTGCTGGTCAGAGTGCCTGAAGTAGTAATGGCCGTATCGGTTTCATCGACTGCCACGGCAGCGTTGCTGACGGTTGCGGCATCATTGGTGCCTTTGATCGTCAACTTAATTTGATGTGGTGTGCCGTCAGCAGAGTGAACAGTGATGATGTCTGTGACTGTGGATCCTTTCGATAATGATTGTACCTTCGGATTGGTATTGTCTAAATCATAAGTCCATGTACCGTCTGGCTGAATGGATAGGCTGCCCCAATGGCCTTGAAGTTGTTCGGATTGAAAGTGATCTTGGTTTAAATCCGGATCAGAAACTGTTAATTGCCCGTGAGCGTGTAATGTGGAGTCTTCGATCAAAGTCCCAGTATCTAACCCCGTGACCACTGCGTTGTCGTCAATGCCGCCAACTGTCATTTCAAGCGCTTGAGGAGTGCCATCCTTGGTGTGAATGGTAAACGACTCATGGAGGCTAGTGAGTGAGGTCAGCGCTTGGATATTGGGAAGTGAATTGTTGACTTGGTAGTGCCATGCACCATTAGAGTCGATAGTTAGTGTGCCATATTTTCCGGTAATTGTTTCAGCAAGCACAGAGCTTTGATCATGGTCGGGGTCGACAACATCAATCTTACCTACTGCGTTCAATAAGCCGTGAGAATCCACGTTGCTATCTTCAGTCACTATGCCGTGCAAATCTCCAGAAATGGTAGGAACATCTTGCTTACCAGTAACGGGTATTTGAACGACAACGCTAGACCCATTTGATAAGTGAAGCACGAACTTATCTGTGCCGGGTTGATTCTGGTGTAGCAAAATGAATTGGGGTGAGAGAGGGTTCAATACAAAGGTATATTTACCGCCCGCATCAACGTGAAGCTCCCCATATATTCCTTTGATCACTTCCGGAGTAAAGGTTACTGGTAGGCTGGGTGTTGTAGGAACATTGTTGGTCGGTGCGGTTACTTCACCCGACTCGATAGAAGGAATCGAACTTGCAGGGATGTAATGTGCTTGAGGGTGCGATGAGCTAGAAAGGTGATGTGACGGTTTTAGCGTAGTTTCACTTCCTGAAGAAGAGGACTCTTGACCAACAATAGCATTTGAATCGTGAATATTTCTTGTTATTGGTTTTTGATTTTCGTCTTTAGAAATATCAGTGCTTAAATGAACTGCACTTTCTTGATTGCTGATGGGCTCTTGGTGAACCAATGTTGAATCATCCGTCGGGCTCAACGTTTCAGCTGAAGCGTGTTTAGCGAGCGACGGTAGAATGAGCATTAAAGACTGAGTCAGAGGAACATTGATCTTGAGTTTCGAATGTAATCGAACTTTTTTATTTTTTCCCTCTTTTACAGCTGCTGAGGGTTGGGTTTTAGGTTGTTCTTTTTTATTGAGCTTTGTGCTTATTTTGACGTTGTTTTCTTTAGTCATCTTCTCATCCGTGAATCTCTATTATTCTGCTTTAAGTAAAATACACAGATCGAGGTTTGGCGAGCTAATAAGATAATTTTTAAAGAAAATTTCTTTAAATCAAACAATTCTCTCATTTTGATGTAAACGTGTTGAATATCCATTTGTTCATTAACTCAAGGTATTGAGTAATGAGCATTGACCTTACCCTAAGGGGAACCTTTATAGTTACCGTATAAATTTAAAGGTTAGCTATGACAAACACATTCCGAACAACTTGGATTACTGTTTTCAGCATCATCGCGATGTTGATGTCTAGCTATGCCTCAAGCTCATCAGCCATGATGACTGAAGTAATGATGATGGAAATGATCTCGAGCAAATCGGCTTGTTACCACAGCGATACGTCGGTTAATGATTCAATGGCGGGATGTCATGTGACGAGTGAAGAAGCACACGCTGAACACTCTAATATGAGTGCTCATGACTTGATGGCTCAATGCGATATGTCTTCAATGAGCGAAGACGGCGACCACATGATGGGTAACCATTGTTCGAGTGCCGATTGTTGCGCTTCAGTATGTTCTGCAACTTCTTATCCAATTCAGGCTGTTCAAGCCGCCAATCCATATGTCTCTTCCTTAGCTCGTTTTCAATCTGTCATTATCGGGCAGAAAGTCACACGCGCTCAATCTTTGTTACGCCCACCCACCGCATAAATCTATATCTAAAAACATAGCGATATCAGAGTTATAAGTCTGATACGCCAATCTTTTATATGCGTTATTTAACGCTAGATATGGACATTCATTGTGAATATAAAACCAACAACCTCCGTGTTTGGAATAAACGCGCGTGTCGTGGTCGCTGCTGCCTTTGTTTCGAGTGCTGCTTTTATTTCAACCAGTGCTTTAGCTGCGGCGCCTGCTTCAACACAAGCTGATCAACAGAGCTCAACACAGCAACTCAATACATTGATTGAGATAGCATTGAGCCAAGACAGCAATCGCAAGCAGTACTTTGCTCAGTCACAAGCGATGCGTGAAACCGGTATTGCGAGCGCAACCTTAATGGATCCGAAATTGAAAGTCGGATTTGGTGGACTGCCAGTCGATAGCTTCCAGTTTGATGAAGATCCAATGACCAATATTTCGGTCGGTCTAATGCAGCAATTTGAGCGTGGCAATACACTCGATCTTCAGCAGAAAAAAGCCGGTCAGCAAGCGGATGGGTTAGCTCTTCAAGTGCAGGCTCGCGAGCTTACCGTTGCTAACAGCATGACGCAGTTATGGCTTGAATTGGGTTATCAGCAAGTCGCTGAAGGTGTGATGCGTGAAAATCGACGCTTGTTGGTTGAGCTAGAAAACTATGTGCAGACCAATTACTCGATTGGTAAAAGTGAAGCACAAGATCTGCTTAATGCTCAGCTTCAAGTCAGTAAGCTTGATGAGAAACTGCAAGCCAATCAGCAAGTTCAACGCCGTCTCATCTCTCAACTGTCTGAGTGGCTCGGTTCTGACTGGTTAGGGGCTCAAGCGATTAGCTCTCAAGTTATTGATTCTCAGGCTCTTGATCCTCAAGGGATACTTCATGCGAACAACCAAATTGACTGGACAAACTTGGAGAGCAAGCTGGCGACTAACAACGATGCAACCAAGCACTATCAACTGTTGATGGATCATCCGCTCGTTAAGATCACAGATGCGACTATCTCATCTACTCAAACTCAAGTAGAACTCGCTGAGCAAGCTTATACGCCGCAGTTTGGTGTGGAAGTGATGTATGCCCATCGACAAGCGAACAACATGGCGGGCGAACCTGCCTCTGATCTTGTCAGTGCTTATCTAACGGTTGATATCCCACTGTTTACGGGCAACCGACAAGACAAGAACTTGTCAGCGGCTCAGTACCAAGTTGGTGCGGCTAAATCCCAAAAAGACACCTTACTTTCCCAAATGAACGCGCAAATGAATGCGTTATTGGTGGATAAGGCGAACCTCACCCAACGTTTAGAACGTTATCAAAATTCCTTATTACCTCAGACGACGGCACGGATCAGTGCAGTTGAAAGGGGTTATCAAAACAACACCGCACAATTTAACGATGTTATCTCTGCAACGGCAGACGAGCTTGCTTTAAAGCTAGAACAACAGCGTTTGATTACCGATCTCAACATTGTAAATAGCAAACTGGCCTCACTGTTCAGTGGCTTTGAATACCAAGTTAACCAACCGCAACTCAACTCCACCGTAACTCAAAACAACAGCCAATCAATAAAGGAATAGACAATGAATACAGTAAAAGTAGCGACTATCGCTTTGTTGGTCGGTGGCGCATTAGGTTTTGGTGTGAATCACTTTGTCGTTGGATCAGCGCATAACATGTCAGCGATGGCAGGCATGGAGGGAGCAGAACCTCAAGCTGACGAAAGCAATGAACCTCTGTATTGGGTTGCGCCAATGGACCCAAATTATCAGCGTGACAAGCCGGGTCAGTCGCCTATGGGAATGGATTTAATCCCTGTTTATGCCGATGACTTAAGTGGTGGTTCAGACAAAGCAGGAACGGTATTTATCGACCCGTCGGTAGAAAACAATCTTGGAGTCAAAACAGCGAAAGTTAACTTCGAAGCGCTGTCTCCTCGGATTGAAACCGTGGGTTATGTTGCGTTTGATGAAAGTACATTATGGCAAACCAACGTAAGAGCAGCTGGCTGGGTTGAGAAGCTTTATATCAATGCTGTCGGTGAGAAGGTGAATAAGGGCGATGTGCTGTTCACACTTTATTCTCCAGAGCTGGTTAAGGCACAAGAAGAATTGCTTAGCGCTTACAAAACGGGTCGCAAAGGACTGATAAAAGGTTCCACTGAGCGCTTGATCACCTTGGGTGTCGATAAAGCGCAGATTCGCTCTATCACTCGCCGAGGTAAAGCCTCGCAAACCATAGAAATCAAAGCGCCTGCGGATGGCGTTATCGCCAGCCTCAACATTCGCGAAGGTGGATATCTTTCGCCTGCGCAAGCGGTAATCAGTGCTGGTCCTCTAGACGAAGTTTGGGTTGATGCCGAAGTGTTTGAGCGCCAAGCGCACTGGATCTCATCGGACAGTAACGCAGAGATGACACTGGATGCGATTCCGGGCAAAGAGTGGCAGGGCAATGTGGATTATGTATATCCGATTCTTGACCCAAAAACTCGAACCTTACGCGTTCGCTTGAAGTTCTCTAACCCTAATGGCGAGCTCAAACCAAATATGTTCGCCAATATCGCACTGAAACCAATCAGTGATGATCAAGTTCTTACCATACCAAGATCATCAGTTATCCACTCTGGGGGCATGACTCGTGTTGTGTTGTCTGAAGGTGAAGGTAAATACCGTTCAGCACGCATTGAAGTAGGGCGTGAAGCTGGCGAGAAGACCGAGGTGTTGCAAGGGCTCACACAAGGCGAACACATTGTGACTTCAGCGCACTTCATGCTGGACTCTGAATCTAGTCAATCCGCTGATTTGTCACGAATCAATGGCATTGAAGAGCAAGCCGAAACGGTTTGGGCAAAGGGTGAAATTGCCGATGTGATGCAAGGCAGTCGTATGGCAACCATCAATCACCAGCCTGTTCCTGAATGGGATTGGCCGGGCATGGTGATGAATTTCACCTTCGCAGAAGGCTTAGATATGGCCGACGTGAAGCGTGGGAAAGTCGTTGATTTTGAAATGATGAAAACAGAATCAGGCCAGTATGAAGTCGTTGATTATAAGGTGAGCGAGCATCAAATGGCGGGCGAAGTGTGGGTGAAAGGCGACATCACTATGCTAATGCCTGATTTCGGAATGATCACGGTGAATTACAAGCCAGTACCAGAGTGGGATTGGAAAGCGGGTGAAATGAACTTCCAAGCCAGTGACGACCTTGATTTATCGGAGTTTTCTGAGGAGCAAAGCATCCGGTTTCTAGTGGCGAAACAGGGTTCAGATTATGTGCTCAAATCTTTAGAAGCAGGTGAGGGCACATTATGATCAATGCAATTATTCGTTGGTCCATCAGTAACCGATTTTTGGTGCTGGTCGCGACTGTCGCCATCGTGTTTGGCGGGTTATACAGCGTTAAAAATACGCCCGTCGATGCTATTCCAGATCTTTCTGATGTACAGGTGATCATCAAAACTAGCTATCCGGGTCAAGCGCCACAAGTGGTTGAGGACCAAGTAACGTATCCACTCACTACTGCAATGTTAGCCGTGCCGGGTGCCGAAACGGTTCGTGGTTACTCGTTCTTTGGTGATTCTTACGTCTATATCATCTTCAATGACGATACTGACATGTATTGGGCGCGTTCTCGCGTGTTGGAATACCTGAGCCAAGTCGCGCCTAACTTGCCCTCAAGTGCTAAACCAACATTAGGACCAGATGCAACCGGTGTGGGCTGGGTTTACAGCTATGTACTGCAAGATAAAACCGGTAAGCACGACTTAGCAGAGCTTCGTAGCCTGCAAGACTGGTTTTTGAAGTATGAACTGCAAACCGTTGAGGGCGTATCTGAAGTCGCAACGGTAGGCGGCATGGTGAAGCAGTATCAAGTACAGATTGATCCTGCTAAATTACGTGCTTATGACTTAACCCTTCAACAGGTCAATAAGGCGATCCAAGATGGCAACCAAGAAACGGGTGCTTCAGTGGTTGAGATTGCTGAAGCGGAGCACATGGTTCGCACTACGGGTTACCTGACAAGCATTGAAGACATTCAATCACTGCCGCTAAAAGTGACCGACAAAGGTACACCGCTGCTATTGGGTGATATTGCTGACATAAACCTTGGCCCACAAATGCGTCGTGGCATCTCTGAGCTGAATGGTGAAGGTGAAGCGGTTGGCGGTGTTATCGTGATGCGTTTTGGTGAAAATGCCAGTGAAGTAATTGATTCTGTTAAGAGTAAACTTGCAGAGCTGCAAGCGGGCTTACCTGATGGTGTCGAGATTGTCGCAACTTATGACCGTTCAACCTTGATTGATTCTGCGGTTGAAAATCTATGGAAGAAACTGGCTGAAGAGTTCTTCGTGGTTGCGATTGTGTGCGCGTTGTTCCTGTTCCATATTCGCTCATCGCTGGTTATCGCGCTTAGCTTACCTGTCGGTATTTTAGGGGCGTTCATTGTGATGCATTGGCAGGGGATTAACGCCAATATCATGTCCCTAGGTGGTATCGCGATTGCGATTGGTGCCATGGTCGATGGTGCGATTGTAATGATAGAGAACGTTCACAAACATATTGAGCGAACGCCTCTAACCGATAAGAACCGTTGGCAAGTAATTGGTAAAGCGGCAGAAGAGGTGGGTGCGCCGCTGTTCTTCTCGCTGATTATCATTACCTTAAGCTTTGTTCCTGTATTCGCATTAGAAGGACAAGAGGGCAAGATGTTCTCGCCACTCGCGTTTACTAAAACGTATGCAATGGCGGCTGCTGCTGGTTTGGCTATCACACTTGTGCCGGTGTTAATGGGTTACTTTATTCGTGGCAACGTGCTACCTGAACATAAAAACCCAGTGAACCGTAGTTTGGTCGCGATGTACAAACCGCTTCTGAACCTCAGCCTAAAGTATCCAAAGGTGATGATTGTTATCGCACTTGGCTTAATGGCATCTGCGTACTACCCAACCAGCAAGCTTGGCAGTGAGTTCATTCCTCCTTTGGATGAAGGTGATTTGATGTACATGCCGACCACTTATCCGGGGATCTCGATAGGTAAGGCGCGTGAGCTGCTACAGCAAACCAACAAGTTAATCAAAACCATCCCAGAAGTTGAAACCACATGGGGCAAAATCGGACGTGCAGAGACCGCAACCGATCCTGCGCCACTGACCATGATTGAAACGGTAATTCAGCTTAAACCTCGAGATGAGTGGCGTGACGGCGTCACTACAGAGTCGTTACGTAAAGAGTTCGATGATCTGATTCAGTTCCCGGGTTTGACTAACGCATGGGTCATGCCAATTAAGACTCGTATCGACATGCTAGCGACCGGTATTAAAACGCCAATCGGAATCAAGATAGCAGGGCCAGATCTGAGTGTTATTGAGGATATTGGTTCTCAGCTTGAACCTATCTTGAACGGTGTGAGTGGTACGGCTTCTGTATATGCCGAACGTGTGGCTGGTGGTCGTTATGTCACGATCGACATCAAACGCCGTTCTGCTGCTCGTTACGGGTTAAGCATCAAAGAAGTGCAGCAGGCTATCTCGACTGCGGTGGGTGGGATGAATGTGGGTGAAACCGTTGAAGGGCTTGAGCGTTACCCGATTAACGTCCGCTACCCGCAAGATTATCGTGATTCTGTCGTCAAGTTGCAGAACTTACCACTCGTTACGCCAAACGGTGCTCGTATCGCTTTGTCTGATGTCGCGGATATCCGATATGAAGACGGCCCACCGATGATCAAAACAGAGAATGCGCGTCCTAACGGTTGGGTATTCGTGGACATTGATGGTCGTGACCTTGGTTCTTACGTAGCAGAAGCGCAACAAGTCGTTACAGATCAGATCGTCTTGCCTGCGGGCTATTCACTGGCGTGGTCTGGTCAATACGAATACATGGAACGGGCCAAAGATCGCCTAAGTGTGGTAGTGCCTATCACCATCGCCATCATCATGTTGCTGCTGTATTTGAGCTTCCGCCGTGTCGGTGAAGTGATGATGATCATGCTGACATTGCCGTTAGCCATGGTGGGCGGTCTGTGGTTGATGCATTACCTCAATTACAACTTCTCCATTGCGGTTGGTGTTGGCTTTATCGCTCTTGCCGGGGTTGCTGTTGAGATAGGTGTGATCATGTTGGTCTACCTAAACCAAGCATGGCACTACAAAAAATTGGATGCGGAGCAGGACCAGCAAGCACTTCAGAGTGAAGACTTAACGGATGCGATTCGTGAGGGCGCAGGACTGCGTGTTCGCCCAGTGATGATGACGGTTCTTACCGTGATCATTGGCCTTATTCCAATTATGTATGGCGAGGGTACGGGCTCAGAAGTGATGCAACGAATCGCTGCACCAATGATTGGCGGAATGGCGTCTGCGTTATTGCTCACATTATTGGTGCTACCTGCGATCTTTAAGCTCTGGAAGCTGCGTGAGATTACGCACAGCCAAAACGAGATAAGTAAATAAAGCACTGAATATAAAGCCCTTACTTGCGAAAAAGGAGTAGGTAAGGGCGCACCACATAAACATGTGAAACTAACAAATCAAAAACTGAATTAATCTAAGGAACGACCATGAAAAAGACACTAATTGCTATCGCTCTAACACTGACTACTGCAACCGCTTTTGCTGAAATGGATCATTCAGCTATGGACCATTCGAAGATGATGAATATGGAAGGTATGTCGGAAGTTGGCATGCCAGCTCAAGGCGCTAAACCCGATAAAGTGGTTCATGTTTTATTGAGTGACGACATGAGAATTACGTTTAAGAACAAGGTCGATATTGAGCCCAATGACGTAGTTCAGTTTGTAGTAATGAATACAGGCAAGATTGACCACGAATTCTCGATTGGTTCTGCAGCAGAGCAGTTAGAGCATCGTGAAATGATGAAAAAGATGGGTAACCACCACCATGATTCTGGCAGTACAGTGACGGTGAAATCGGGCAAAGCGAAGCAATTACTGTGGCATTTCCATGGTGATAATCAAGTCGAGTTTGCTTGTAATATTCCAGATCACGCAGAAGCGGGCATGGCGAAGTCGATAACGCTGTAGAGATTAATCTAATAGAGCTAGATGCAAATAAAATTTGTGTTGAAGAGGTATTATTAGGATATGAATTTCGGCTGAATAAAGCTTGAATAGGATTGGAGCGTGCAGCGGGAATCGAACCCGCATCATCAGCTTGGAAGGCTGAGGTAATAGCCATTATACGATGCACGCACACTGTCTTAAGAGTAAGACTGAAGCATCAAGAAGACTGGAGCGTGCAGCGGGAATCGAACCCGCATCATCAGCTTGGAAGGCTGAGGTAATAGCCATTATACGATGCACGCACATCGTCTTAACGAGTTTGATAATGCCACATCTAACTGAAAACGAAACCTTTTTCTTTCATTTTTATTCTAAGTGCTCGCATAATCACCACTCCGATAGTTTTTTACTCGCCTTTTGTGCTTCTAGAAAGAGTAAAGTGTGATTAAACTCTTATTCAGTCTAGGTCTAAAATAACAGATAACCTATATCTTTGGTGAAGGCGTTAGCCTACGATTTGTAAATTTAAATGAGTACTCGTTTCGTTCAAGGTGTGAGCAAATTATGAAAATCCGTATGTTAAAATAAAGGGGGCTTCATCCAAATTATCGAATTTCTGATAACAATTTAGATGCATAAATACAACTTGAGCATAAATTACATAATTCATTAAACTAATCCCAAAATAGTAGCGTTATAAGTAATCATGATCGTTTGGAGAAGTAAGTAACAAATTTAGTTGATAATTTGCGCAAAACTCTCGTCATTCCGTCCGCCGTTTGGTACATTTATCGCATATTTTGTCTCCCACCTTTAGCGCACTCATGCCTTCTCAGTACCGAATTAACAAAATTGTTGAAATTGGGGACACTCTTCACCGCAGTGGTTGTGCTCCTTATAAGCTTGAAAAGTACACACAATACTATGCAAGAAAGCATGGTGTTGATGTGATGATCCAAGCAACGCCAACTGCGATTAACTATCAGTTTCCAGATGATAACAACGCCGTTATTCTAAAACGCCAAAAGTTGGCCTCAATTAATCTGAGTTTGTTGGCAAATACCATTATTCGTATTAATCAACCGAGTAGTGAACCGGTGCCAGAACCTGTAGGTTATTCTAAATGGGTCACAGCTCTTGCCAATATGGGCATTCCGCCCGCGTATTTGATGCTTGTAGGCAGTACGCTAGAAGCGGTTGCTTTCTCGGTGTTTTTGGGTTTGATGGTTTGGGTGTGTCAGCAAGTTCTACATTCACGTCGTGCCATCGCGGTTGAATTCATTTCGGCGTTATTGACCGGTATTTTCGTCGCTTTCTTGGCGAGTACAGGTCTGCCCATTCCTGTTTGGGCATTGTGTATTGCTTCAATAGTCTTGTTCGTCCCCGGATTATCAATAGCCAACGCATTAGAGTGTTTGGCGTTTAATGACTTAGTCTCCGGCACTAGTTTGCTCGGTCAAAGTGCGTTAACCCTCATTAAGCTGTTTGTTGGCATTGTCATGGGGCTCAATATTGGCGAAGCGATATGGGGGCAGGCCGTTTCTATTTCTTATATCAATGCAGTGCCGATATGGATGCACATTTCTGGATTGGTGCTGATTTCTGTCTCTATCGGTGTGATGTTTAATGCGCGCCCAACGGACATTCTATTAGGTTTACCCGTCGCTGTTCTCGGTATGTGGGGCCCGTTTTATCTAGGTTTTGATAGTGGTTGGGTTGTCGGTACTTGGGTAACTACTGTGTTGATTACTCTTTATGGTACTTGGATTGCGAAGAAAATGGATCTCACTGGATCGATCTATATCGTGCAAGGGATCATTATCTTGGTCCCGGGTAGTCGCGTGTTGGTAAGTGCTAGCCAATCGGTTTTTGAGCAGTCTATCTTGCCGATCCCAAGTATCGGCTTATCGGCGCTGTTTATGTTCTCCGCGATTGTGGCTGGGCAAATCACAGCGTATTCAATCTACTCGCCAAAAGTAGAACATTGACCTTTTTAGATTACGGCTGCCTTTTAAACAAATTACTATCATAGACAAACACAGCCCATGGCTGTGTTTGTTCGTTTTAGGCGCAGCTCTTTTTTGCGTTAGATTCACTTAGGAGCAATTGTTAGATTTGTGCTCGCTAAGCCTAGCAAGAGCCATTAAAATGAGCACAAATTCCATTTAAATGAAGGATTAACGTATGTCTTTACCTCCTTGTCCGCAATGCCAATCTGAATACGTCTACCCAGACCAAAACAACCTAATCTGCCCTGAGTGCGCTTATGAGTGGAACCCAGAAGAAGAGCGTTTAGAAAGAGAAGCAGCGCGCGTTAAGGATGTTAACGGTGCCGTTCTAGAAACTGGCGATAAAGTAACTTTTATTAAAGATCTAAAAGTAAAAGGCAGCTCTAGCGTCTTGAAAATTGGTACTAAAGCTGTGATTAGACGCATCAACGAAGGCAAAGATCATCAGCTGGATTGTAAGCTTGATGGTGGCGGGGAGATGTTGGTGACAGCGAAATACGTGAAAAAGCAGTAACCATTCATTTATTGTTGGAGGTATTTTGAAGTATTCGACAAGACCCGCTCAGGCATCAGATTATGAATTTTTGTTCGAGCTAAAAAAGGCGGCTGAATTTGAGCCAATCAAGGCTGTTTTTGGCTGGGATGAACAAGTTCAACGAGATATACACGCCGAAGAGTGGGTAGAAGAACGGCCTGAAATTATTGAATATAAAGGTAAATCGATTGGCAGTGTGTTACTGCAAGACAAAGGTGACCACTTCTACTTTTGCCGTTTCTTCCTGCTGCCTGAATATCATGGCAAGGGTATCGGTAGTCAGGTTCTCACCGATTGCTTAGTTTACGCAGACAAGCTCAATAAACCGGTTGAGTTGTGTTATCTGCAAGGTAATCGAGTTGGAGAGCTGTACTTAAGATTTGGTTTTGAAATCACCTCGCAAAACGACCAGTTTGTTTATATGTGGCATCAGTAACCATAAGGGCTGGTTAGGTTTAGACTCGGTGGCACAGTGAATCATGATCTTGATAATCGAACAGATGCTCGAATTCACGTTCAAACAATCTATTACACTAGCGGTTAAGGTAAACGCTCGATCGTTGTTCAATGACTTTAAAAATACGTGAGAGGGTGAAACACAGCGCGAAGTAAACCGCGCCAACAATCAGCCAGATCTCGAAGATCAAACCGGAAGAGTTCGCCATTTCAGTACCAACAAACGTCATCTCTTGGATCGAAATCAGTGAGACAATCGACGTGTCTTTAACCAAAGAGATTGCTTGGCCAGCCAAAGGTGGCGTAATCGCGGTTAATACCTGTGGGCCAACCACAAATCGATACTTAGACAGCGTAGATAAACCGAGAGAGTCAGCTGCTTCCCATTGCCCTTTAGGAATGCTTTCTAAACCAGACCGAATCACTTCAGCGATATAAGCCGAAGAAAGCAAGCCAATACAGATAACACCAGAGGCTAAGTTTTCCCAAAGGTTTGCGGGTCCGAACAGAAACGCTTGAACAGCATTAATTTCACCATTGTGTTCACGTAAAATGTTTTCTAAGCCAAGCAGAGGGATCAGCTGGTTGGAGACAAAGAAGTAAAAGATAAACACAAATACCAATGGCGGAATATTTCGAACCAACTGGATGAAAATCAGCGCCGGTGTTTTGAATAAAGCGATCTTAGAGTGTCTTACCACCCCTAACAGTGTGCCGAAAGAGAGCGCTAACACCATGCTCCATAAACTTAAACGCAGTGTTGCGACCAAGCCTTGGAAGAAATAAGGGACACTGCCTTGAGAAGGTGGAATAAAAATCAGTGTGAACGCGTCTTCCCAGCGCCACTGGTAATTAATACCGACAGCAGAGCGATAATAAAGCCAACCTGCGAATGCACAAATGATGGCAAACAACACTCCATCTAATAGATTGAGGCGTTGATACCAAGGCTTTATGTGAAGGTTGGGCTTGGGCGTTGATAATGCGCTAGTACTACTCACGTTATTCCTGTTTAAACATTAATTATTATTGGTTTGATGTTTGGATCTAAAGCGAATCAAATAAAGCTACTTAAAGGCGATTTAAGTTGTCGATGAGAAGGCAGTGCAAACAGCGCACTGCCTTGATTAATCAACCAATAGCGAGCCCATATTCAAAAAGTGCGCTCGGCTTCAGGTTACTGACCTTGAGCAATCTGGTCCTGCCAATCCAGCGTAGAGAACCAGTACTCGTAACGTTCTTTCAACCAACCGTCTTCAGTACGAGCTTTGATCCACGCGTTGAAAAACTCTGCTTTGTCTGTTTCGCCTAGGCGCACAGCAAACGCTTCGTTACCTTTTGATAGGCGCTCTTCAAATGGAATGAATAGCGTGTCTGCGTTTTTGATTGTTTCGTGTTCTGGTTTTGGGCTAGATGCGATAACCGCGTGTGCATTGCCGTTTAACACTTCTTGGAACGCTTGAGCGTCGTCATCAAACTGTAGAACCTTAGCTTTCGGGAAGGTTTCACGAGCGACTTGAACCGTGAAAGCACCACGACGAGCAGCTATCTTCACACGACGAGAATCGAAATCAGAGAGCTGAGTAAAGCCTTCAGCCAGATCTTTGTTTGCAGCTAGCTGAACGCCAGAGTGAGAGTAAGGTTCAGTGAACAGTACGCTTTTAGATCGCGCTTCAGTGATAGACATACCGCCGATGATCACATCAAATTTCTTCGATAATAGAGAAGGGATGATGCCGTCCCACGCCGTAGGAACAAATTCGACTTTCCAGCCTGAATCTTTGGCAAGACGCTTCGCCACGTCAATTTCAAAGCCAACAAGGTCGCCTTGTTTGTTACGCATTGCCCAAGGTATAAAAGTCGACATACCAACACGCAGAGAGCCACGATCGTTGATTTTATCTAGGTTAGGCGTTTCAGAAGCAAGTGCAGGCAAACTGACGGCAAGCGCAAGTAGAGCTGTAATTGCGGTTTTAAATAGCTTCATGCTGATAAATCCTTATTGTGTTCGCCAGTTAGCCCCGAGCTTATGCTCAAGCCAAGCAGCAACGGCAGAAAGTGAAAGTGTAAGTGCAAGATAAATGATCGCCACAGAGAACCAAATCTCAAATGGCATCGCGGTTTCAGAAACAATGTTCCTGGCTTCAGTTGTCAGGTCGAAAATCGCCATGACACTCACAATCGAAGAGTTTTTAATAAGAGAGATAACTTCATTCGTCAAAGGCGGCAACGTACGTTGAATCACCTGAGGAAGAATCACATCCCAATAAGTATAGGTCTTTGATAAGCCCAAAGATTGAGCCGCTTCAAATTGTCCTTTAGCAATGCCATTTAAACCGGCACGGAAGATTTCGGCAGTGTATGCCCCTTGGAAAAGTGCCAAGGCTAAAACAGCCGTGCTAAAGCGGTCCAACCCTAGTACGGGGCCAAACACAAAATAGAGCAAATAGATTTGTACTAATAACGGCGTGTTACGTATCAACTCAACATAGCTGGTGGCTAAGGTACGACCAACCACGGAATTAGAGTTGCGTAATAGGGCTGTGGTTAAACCAATAATTAGTGTAGCGACTAAAGAGATCAAAGAGATATTGATAGTAACCAGTAACCCTTCCATCAGTTCTGCAGGCCACCATTCGCCATCTTCATAGAAAGCAATATAGTCCGGTACGCGCTCCCATTGCCAGCTGTATCCCATGGTTTGTGCGCCAGAATCGAGAATCCAAACAACAGCAGCCGCGAGCACAACAATTTGTACTAAAGCGGCTAGGGCGGGTTTCACTATTTTAAGCAGCATCAGTAAGTCAAAATCTGAGTTAGGAACGCTTGAGTACGTTCATGTTGAGGGTTTTCAAAAAGCGCTTGAGGCGTATTGGATTCCACTATTTGCCCTTCATCCATAAAAATGACACGGTCAGCAACTCGTTTCGCAAAGCCCATTTCGTGTGTCACGCACACCATGGTAATCCCCTCGCTTGCAAGTTCAACCATCACATCGAGCACCTCGTTGATCATTTCTGGGTCAAGGGCAGATGTTGGTTCATCAAACAACAATAATTCAGGTTTCATACAAAGAGAACGAGCAATCGCAACACGTTGTTGTTGGCCGCCAGAAAGCTGAGCGGGGTACTTATTCGCTTGCTCTGCAATATGCACACATTCAAGATAATGCATCGCTATTTTCTCTGCATCTTGTTTGCTTTTTTTGAGCGTACGGGTCGGAGACAAAGTCAGGTTTTCAAGCACCGTAAGGTGGGGGAATAAGTGGAAGTGTTGAAATACCATACCGACTTGACCTGGAGTGCTGAATTTGCACGGAAGCGCTTGTTCTAGCACAGAAAGCTCACCGCTTTCGAAGGGCTCTAGCTGGTTGATACAGCGGATCAAGGTTGATTTACCAGAACCAGACGGCCCGCAAATCACCACAATTTCTCCCTGTTCAATCTTTAAATCGATATCCTTTAGGGCATGGAAATCACCATACCACTTGTTAAGTGACTTAAACTTAACCATTTCCTTCAGAGACTTCAAATTGTCTTACATACCTTGTAATTGAGCAGTTTACCTTACCAATATAGAAATATGATTGCACATAAAAATAAGAGCTTATGAGAATTTAATAGCATCTTGTAGGGCAAATAAAAAGCAGCGCCAAAATGAACGCTGCTTTTGATATACGAAAGAACAAAGAATTAGGTTCAGTGTAACCCCATAAATATTGTTTAAGGTACTTCTCCCATTCAAATTACTTTTGTATTTCGATCTGTTTTGCTTTCTTTAAGTTCAAGCGACTCTTAGTGAATCGCAGACTCTAGGATTTCACGTGTTTTTGCTGGCGTGATGGCTTTGTTCTCGCCAAGCTCTAGGTAACCGTGTGATTCAAGTTGAGCAACAACATTGTCGATTGCTGTCTCTTTGTTTGTTTCGTAATCGTCGAACATCGTTGCCACGTCTAGGCTGTGGTAAAACGCTTCGATTGCATCGATAGTACGCTCTGCTAAGTCAGCACCTGCTTCTAGGCCAAATACGTTGCGACCCATTTGCTCTAGCTTGCCACGTTTCGCTTCGATTTGGTTACGAAGTAGTGAAGGTTGAACAATCGCCAGTGAACGTGCGTGGTCTACATGCCACAGTGCTGTGAATTCGTGGCCAATCATGTGTGTTGCCCAATCTTGAGGAACGCCAGTACCAATCAGGCCGTTAAGCGCTTGGTTTGCTGTCCACATTAGGTTCGCACGCCATGCGTCGTTGTCGCGATCATCGTATTGCTTACCCAGTACAAGTAGGTTTTTCAGCAGTGTTTCTGCGTAACCGTCTTGAACCATCGCGTCTGTTGGCATTGTGATGTATTGCTCACACACGTGTACCCAAGCATCAACTAGACCGTTAATCAGTTGACGTTCAGGCAGAGACTTCATTACATCTGGGTCCATTACCGCAAACTTAGGCTGTACTGCTGGGTTCATGAATGCCAGCTTCTCTTGAGTCTCTTTACGAGTAATTACTGCACCCATATTAGATTCAGAGCCCGTAGCCGGAAGCGTTAATACTGCGCCGATTGGTGTTGCTTCTGTTACTTGGTGTTTACCTGCTAGGATGTCCCAACCGTCACCGTCGTATTTAGCGGCTGCAGCAACGTATTTAGAACCGTCGATGACCGAACCACCGCCAACCGCGATAATGAATTCTACATTTTCTGCTTTAGCAAGAGCGACTGCTTTATCGAGTGTCTCTTTGGTAGGGTTTGCTTCAACACCAGCGAACTCAATCCAAGCGTGATCTTTCAGAGAAGCGACGACTTGGTCGTAAACGCCATTGTTTTTGATTGAACCGCCACCGTAGATGACAAGTACTTTCTTTGAAGTATCAACCGCTTGGCTGATAGCGTTGATTTGACCTTGGCCGAAGTGAATTACGGTAGGGTTAACATAAGTAAATTGCATTGTAGGTTCCTTGTGTAAAGCTAGATTTTTATTCTGATGTATTGCTCAATATGTATATTTGCATATTAGTACAGGAGTTTAGGGTGGTGAAGGCCAGTTTCTCTAAATTAATTGCCTATTTCTACAAAGTTGTTATTCTTTTTGGGCTTTTGTGCAAATACACTCCGCACCTTGAATGGAATATCACCCGTTATGAATACACTCGCCCAGTTAATGCAGTCTTACGTTGAATACAAAGGTTGGAATGATCTCGAAGGGATCCGAAAAACTGAGATCGAGGATGTCTGGTTTTACCGAAGCAGTGGTGGTAACCAACGCCAACCTTTTACCTATCAGTCTGGGATCATCATGCTTGGACAGGGTCAGAAGAACATCTATATCGGCGAAAGGCCAGTAACTTATGCCGCGGGTGATTACCTCGTCGTTGGCGTGCCAATGCCACTAGAGTGCGAAGCCTTGCCTGTCGATGGTGAACCCTTACTTGGTTTGTCGATCAACATCGACTCTCAGCGCTTACATAGCTTAGTGAAAAAGCTAGAAGACCAAGGGTTTCTCGAAAGCTACTGTAATAAGCATAAACAGAAATCGAGTGGTTTAGAGTCGACACCCATGGAAGAGCAGATGCTAGACAGCTTTACTCGACTGATCAAAACGCTGCATTGCGACATTGAAGCCAACATACTCGGTGATGCGCTCGTTAGCGAAATTGTTTATCGAGCATTAACAGGGTCTGAAGGGCGTGTGTTATTCGATCTCGCCCATCACGACGGCCACTATGCACGTGTTGCTAAAGCGCTGTCTAAAGTACATGAAGAGTATGATCAAACCATTACCGTTCAATCGCTTGCCGACGAAGCCAACATGAGTGTGTCTGCCTTCCACAATGCGTTTCGTAATGTCACCTTTGAATCACCCCTTCAATACCTGAAGAAGGTAAGGCTCAACAAAGCCAAAGAGCTGATTCAGTCAGAAGGCCTGCGAATTAACGACGCTGCACGCCGGGTCGGCTACTCCAGCCCATCCCAATTTAGCCGCGAATTTAAGCGTCACTTTAATACCACTCCAAGAGCGGTGTAGCTCTTCTTTCAAAAAGAATCCATGTTCCTAAATGTGCGGTATTTCATGTTATGCAATACCACACGTATATTTTGGTTGATTGCGAAGCATTAATTTATAAATATGCATTATTGAAAATCAAACCAAAAAAATTTAGCTAATCAAAAGAAGTAATTAGATACGAATAACTTCATATTGAAGTGTGAAAACTATGCTTCTTGACGGCTCCTATGGGGTACTCGAGATTTGCTGAAGATGCTGCTTAAAGGATTCAGAACAAATGATACGTAATTTTTACACGTGCGATAAAGAAGTCGACCATAACAGTCATGGAGGAGATGGTAAGATTGATATTTATCGAGCATTTCGTCGGAAGGACTTTGACGGCGCTTGGGACTTTGCTATTCGTGTCGTTATGCCACCTGGGAGTTCAATGGGAGAGCATACTCATGGGGATGATCAAGAAATGTATATCATCTTAAAAGGGGAGGGAACGATGATGATCGAAGGTAAAGAAAAAAAAGTTACTTCAGGTGATATGGTCGTCAACAAGCGATTCGGAACACATAGTTTAGTAAACACTTCGGCTAATGAAATAGAGTTGCTAATCATTCAAGCTAGTCAAAAGTAAGTCAATAAAATTAATTGCTAAGGAATTTTTCCGATTTATTGAAGAAAATAGCATGCGATTCTCGAAAATATTATTAACGTATTTGTATAGAGTAAGCTATCTAAAATAATTAGTTAAATAGCCTAAGATTTTATGCACAGATACAGGTG